>CAYUKJ010000124.1:0-3132 GCA_964445245.1 uncultured Methanosarcinales archaeon
CCCTCGGCGTAGATGGTGTCGAAGGCGAGCGTGCTTTTGCCGCTCCCGGAGACGCCCGTGAAGACGGTGAAGGTGCCGCGCGGGATCGAGACCGTGATGTTCTTGAGGTTGTGCTCGCGCGCTCCGCGTATGACTAGGTCTGTCGGCATGGTCAAAAAGAGTATTCCCGGGAAAAATTCCAACTGGTTTTTAAGCTTTTGGTGGCCCTGGCGAGTGGGCCCAGCGGTCAAGGCCCTACTCGAAAAATCACAAGGAAACCCCCGAGGGGAACTCCGAAGAGGATATTGTGCGCCGGCAAGGGAGGTCTTTACTCGAAATACCGGGGGTCGTCGGGCCGGACGGTCTCCTCGCGGGCGCTCTTTTCGGGGGCCGGAGGAGCCGAGGCGCTTGGCTTTGCCGGGGCGGCCGCGCCCTGGATGAGATCCTGGGCCTTCGCGAGGCTGATGGGCCCGCAGTTGGGGCAGAGGAAGAACGGCCCGAACTTGCCCATCTTGATCTCCAGGGTCTCCTTGCAGTAGCAGACGAGGTCGCCAAGCGTCTCGTCCCTGTGGTCTTTGCAGGCAGGGAGCCTCTGCCGGGTGTAGGCGAACGCGGACTTCTGGCAGAAGGCGCACTGCGCGACCTTGGACTCGCCGTAGCGCCTGGGGAGCATAGGGATGCGCTTCTGTCAGCGGCTATTTATGGCTTCCGCCTCAGGGAAGGCCAAATATATTTAAACCGCGCGATTGTCCGACACGGATGCGCATCCTCCTCGTCCTCGTCGTCGTGGTGCTTCTCATGTCGGCCTCCTGCCGCCGCGAAATGGACTCTTGCGAGAGCTTTGCTGGCGAGTGCAAGGATTCCTGCGTCAAGGACGAGGAGGTCCGGCTCAAGGGAGCAGAGTGCGAGGACGGCAAGGCCTGCTGCTTCAAGAATTTCCGCTAGAAGCCGGCGGTGTCGCGGAATTCGGCGTAGATCCGCCTTGTCGCCAGGTCGCGAACAGGCCGCCCGATCAGGCATTGGATGAGCAGCTTCTTGACCGGCGGGGATTGCGCGTAGTGCGCGAAGAGGCGGGCGGCGGCAGCCTCGACCGTCAGGGGCGGATCAAACCGGAGGCAGTCTGAGAGCTCCTCTCCGAGCTCTGACAGGCGCAGGTCGAGGAATTCGTTGAAGTATTCGGCGAGGTAGGCCGAGTGGGCCAGGGGCGCCGAGAGGTCGGCAGGATCCACGTTGTCGCAGACGTCAAAGAAGGCGATGCCATCCAGCTCGAAGGCGCGCTCCAGGATGGCCTCCTTGGCTGATTCGGGGACGTAGTGCTCGAGGTAATGGAAGTAGGAGGGCCTAAAGACCGCGCGGCGGGCCTCGGCGTACCCGACGATGTTGTCGCCCAGGAGGTGGCCCTCGACGGGGCCGGCGCGCTTGCGCGGTCGCCGGAGGAACATGTCGAAGGCCGTCCGGCCCCCGATGACCTTGAGGCCCTGCCAGACGCTTTCGACCGAGCACGCAGAGGTGTAGGGTTGGCCTGGGACGGGGACGCGGGTGAGGGGATTGGCGCAGGCGGGGCTAAAGAGGGCATAAGGTTGGCGGGCGTACCCGCTCACATCCAGGCCCTGCGCGTGGGCCGGGCCTTGGCTGGCCGGGATAGCGGAAAAGGTGATCATGGGTGAATGGGTCTGGGAGCCATTTAAATAAGCCAGATAAAAGCCACTATTTAGTGGTGAAAATAGGAAGACTTATAAATTCTTCAAGCCTCCTGGCCCTCATGGCAAAAGCCCTCAAATTCGACCTCTCCGACCTTGTCCAACGCCCCGAATTCCTGCGGGAGCTCCAGCGCGCCGCCCAGCTCACCATCGACCATCCGGGCGAGGAATCGATGTTCCTGACGTATGCGGATGAGCACTATCACGCCGCGTTCGTCAATGAGGCCGTCCTGGGCCTCAAGATCCCGGTCTTCCACAGCCCCGAGCTCTCCGAACTTGTTGCCCCAGAAGGGGCCATCACGCAGGAGCGCGTACAGGACCCGAAAGCCAGCCTTGATGTGGCGTATGAGCCCGGGAAGGGCGGCTACCTCCCTCAAGGGGCCTACGTGCTCGTCTCGACGCATTTTCACCCCTTCGGCCACGACCTGCGCCCCAGCAGGCCAGACCTGCTCGGCCTTCTGGCCGCCCGCAATGTCAACTACAATCTCCGCGAGATGAATGGCGATTTGGACGAGCTGGAAGACGAGAAGGAGATTGAAATCTCCGATGTCGAGGAAGAGTATGATGTTTGGGGTCCAGACGACTGCGGTCCTGCTGCGTACCTGTACGCCAACCCCGTGGACGTCATCGGGCTTGCGCGGGGCGATTCCGGGGCGATCGACCTGGTGGTCTATCAGAACATCACCGAACATCTCATCGAGCCGGAGGAGTTCGACGCATACATGGCCAAAGCCCTCAAGCAGCGCTTCAACGCCGACTTCGAGCCCGAGAATCCCTTCGACCTCCACTATCCCTACCCATTCAAATCGCTGGCCGAATACGTGGGCTTCCTCAACGAGACAGCGTATTTCCGCGTCGTCCAGATGTCCTACGAGAACGGCGCCATCCGCCCCGAGGACGCGGAGAAGCTCCGCCAGTTCGAGCTCATCGAGGCGCGGTAGGCCGCCGCAACCTTCTTATAGCAAATCGCAGTAATATTGGAACTTATTGAACGCGATTTGCTATCCACAGAAAAAGAATACCTCGGTTTTGAGACCGAGGTAAGGATTCTTGAAATGGGTTCATTCCCCGCCCTTTAGGGCGTCCATTTCAAGACCAGAAATCCTGCCTGTAGAGGCTAGGCGCGCGCATACCGCGTGCCTTTGGGCCGCGGTGCGCGCCGAGCGGCGGGATTTCTGATTTCTCGAATCGCATAAGGGCGTTCCGATGCAGTGGGCCTAATTAAGTCCTTAAGCGGATGGCTCGCCGCGCAAGGCGAGAAGTTCATCGACGAGGTCGGGCCAATTCTTGACCGGGATGTCGCTGACGCGCTCGGTCCAGGGCTGGCGGATGAGCCAGGCGCGTATTCCGTGCGCGACCGCGTCGCGCGCGTATTCGTCGGCGTCCTCGATAAGGCCGACGCCGCCAAACTCCTTCACCAGCGCACCCTTGGTTTTACCTGTCCCATCGGCGG
>CAYUKJ010000124.1:3142-3508 GCA_964445245.1 uncultured Methanosarcinales archaeon
GGTGTAGGGCAGCGAGAAGTCTACGCGCGAAAACGGGACAGGGAAGGTCTTGGCGATGTACGCGCGGGTGCGGGCCTCCAGGGCCGGGCTGCGCGAGGTCAAGACCGCCAGGCGGAAGGTGCTCCCCAGCGCCGTGAGTCCGTCGATGGCCCCGGGCTGCGGGGGCAGGCGGTCCAGCTCCTCGGTCGCGCAAAACTCGAGCGTCTTATTGATCCACCATTCCCGCGTCCGTCCCCAGGACTCCTCGAAATGGTAGGTGCGCAGGTCCTGGAGGCGCAGGGCCAGGCCTTCTGTGCGGTTGACGTAGGCGACGAAGGGGTTCATGAAGTCGGCCAAGACGCCGTCGTGGTCGAAGTAGAGGAGGGG
>CAYUKJ010000125.1:0-3471 GCA_964445245.1 uncultured Methanosarcinales archaeon
GCTGTTCACTGGCTCTAATAATTTCGGGACACTGTACAGCGGGGGTGACCAGTCCCCAGTAGGTCGTTGATTCTCCTTGTGTGCCTTCTTTGGCAGATTGAGCGCCTCGCGAGACGTTGATGCGAGTGCTACTTCGCGACGAACGTCGCCTTGAGTTGCTCGAAGAGCCAGCCCACCAGGTCGGGGGCGCCGGCGACGAAGCCGAGGCCGCCTTCGGTGGCGCGGTTGCTCCGGTGGTAGCTCGGGAGGTCGGGCTCCGCGAGAGCGACGATGTTGCCGCCACGGTAGTGGTAGTACTGCACCGCGCCGCCGGCCGCCCTAACGATCTCGGCCGAGGCCCAGTCCCAGGGCCACTGGTGCGGCTGGACGATGGCCTCGGCCCGACCGGCCGCGACCAGAGCCACGCCGAGGCCACAGGATCCGGCGTCCACCGCGGTCTCCACCGCATTGGCGACGACGTACCCGAACTCCTTGAACTGCACCCGCTTGCGGACGTCCACGCCGAGGAGCACCGTGGACTTCTTCACGGGACGCTCCGACACGCGAACCGGCTGAATCCCCTTGCCGGCACCGCCTTCCCGCAGGAAGACGCCCTGTCCCTTTTCACCGACGACGAGGAAACTGCCACGGACATAGGGAGCGTAGACTGCCCCGCCCCAGTGCTCGCCGTCATGCGTTCCGTTCACTACGACGCTACAGTCGAAACGCCCCCGGTAGGCGCCGGCCGTGCCGTCCACCGCGTCCACGATGAGCACATTCCCGGGCTTCTTGATCAGGACGAGGTTGTCGTTCCCGATGAGGTCCGGCCCCTCGCACTCCTCCTCCGCGAGGAAGAGAGCCCGCGGGAACTTCTCCCGCAAAAAGGTGAGGAGGAACTCCTGGCTCTTCTCGTCGGCCTCCGTGCCGATGGAGTGGTGGCTGCCGCCGGGCTGGTCGTCCTTCACCGTGACCTTGACTCCGCGAGCCAAGGTCTCCGTAACGACGGATCCGGCACCGACGACGGCCGTGTAGAGGTACTGCAACCGCTTCGAGAGACGCCGCATGAGTTTGCTCCTTCCGGTTTGGTTGCGCTCCATTGCACAACCTTGAAGCAAAAATGTTTGCACATTTTTGCTCATCGCTAGCCTCATTGTAAATCAGACTACTGATGAATGAGGGTGGCCAAACCCTCGTTTGAAATCCGGCAGGAGCCGGACGGCCGTTGTTGCTTGGCGCTAGCCGCACAGGTTCGCGAGGAGCGCCGCGACGTTGATCTCGCGCCAGTCGCAGAAGATCCGGCAGACGCCGGCGTCCACGAGCGCCGCGGCCGTCCTCTTGAGCGGGTACACCGGCATGCCGATGGCCCGTGAGCCGGCCGCGATGGCCGCCTGGACGCCGCGCGGCGAGTCCTCGAAGACGATCTGGTACTGTGCCTGGATCCCCATCAGCGCCGCGGTCCTCAGGAACACGTCCGGGGCGGGCTTGTGGTTCTTCACGTCCTCGGCGAGGACGATGTTCTTCTCGCCGATCAGCCTCCCGACGCCCGAACGCGCGAGCAGAACCCTAGCCTGGGAGCTCGGCGTGAGCGAGCCGATGGACACCTCGAGGCCGAGATGCCAGACTTCCCGGAGGAACTCCACGAAGCCGGGCCGCGGAGCGATGTCCATCGTCTTGAGCAGGCGCTCATAGTGCTCCTGCTTGCGCCGAAGGAGCTCCTCGGGCGGCACCTGCTTGTCGCTGAGCTCCCAGATGTCCCTCATCACCTCGATGTCCGGTCCGCCGATGAAGTGCGGCAGGAGCTGGAAGGCCGTATCGATGGTGAGCATGACGCCCACCTCGGCCGCAGTGGCGAAGTGCGCGCCGTGGTGCGCCGGCTCCACGTTGATGACCGTTCCCTCCAGGTCAAACGCGAATCCGTGAACCCTGGTCGGATAAGGTTCCCTGCCGTATGCATCAGTCACGATGTGCTCCCTTCTTGGTTTTGCTCACTTGCTTGTGAGCAGGTAGACAGCGACGACGGAAGTGACGAGGCCAGCGACTTTCTTCGTGGTAAAGAGCTCGCCGTAGAACAGACGCCCCCCGATCGCAGTGACGACGACCTGGGTGAGGATCACGAGCAGAATGCCCACGGCGATTTCCACGTTCTTGTCCGCGAGCATCTTCTGGAAGGCGATCGTGCCGAACCCGTTCATGACGCCCGCCACCATTGCCAGGCCGAAGCCAATGGTGAGGAATCCCGTCGTCTGGTAGTCCACCCTGCCCAAAAACGGCAGGCAGACGACGAGCGACACGGCAGTGAGCGTGAAAGCGGCCGCCATCGGCGTGAGACCGCTCTTCTTCATGACGAGCGGCCAGAGGCCGAACAGGAACCCCGCCAGAATTGACCACAACATAGTCTGGTACCTCCCACCGATGGCGCTTGGCCTCAGTGTTGGTCTTACGTTTTTACTTCCCGAGCAAGTGCCGCAACGTGTCCTCGTGCGGCCATGGAAGCGTGATCGGCGTGCCTTCCATCAGGGCCAGGTACTCCGTACCGCCCCAGTTGTTGAGGATGGGGATGAAGCATGCGTACACCACCCGCCCATCAACGAACTTGATGTTGACCTGGTAGTCGGGTGGCAGGCCCTGCACACTCGTGAACTTCTCGGCGAACATCCGGATGATACAGTGGAGAACACCTGCCAGAGATTCGGCCACTCTCTGATCAAACGGATGCCCCTCGAGCGGAACGATGAAACATTGCCCCGCCCGGTGCCCGCCGACCACCACCCGAAACCCCTCCAGCTCGAAGAGCACGAGAGGCGACGAGGCGAAGTGACCGGCCACATCACGCTCTGGCCTCGAGAGGATACGCTGGACTGGCTCGAGCAGGTGATAGTGCAGATGAGTGACGTTCTGCCCCGCCGCGGCCCCAACGTACACGTTGAGCCAGCGCTCGCCAGCGATTGGGGCGATGATGTCGCCCACGAGCTGAAGAGCCATGTTGATCTGGTTCAGCCCCCCCATCGTCCGAAGCCTCTCCTTCGGCCAGCAGGTCATCGGCATGACGAGCAGGTGTTCGTGGTGCGGAGTGAACCGATTGGTGATCACCCGCCACCCGCCCTCTTCCGGGCAAAGGCGAATCAGGCACCCTTTCAGAGCCTCTTCGTCTTCAAAGGGGCACTTGCTCGGGTTGACGATGAGGTCGGACTGCCAAGGGCGGTCAAGCTTGACACCGCGCCTGGTGCCGCCCGACAAGGTCGGGATGCCGCCGGGAAGTATTTCCTGAAAATAACTGGTCCTCGTCGTCATTGTCCTCTCCTTCCCTGGTGTGGGGTAGACTGGTTCTGTCCTCCCACCCTCTCTAATGGGAAGAACAGAAAATCTTACTAAAAATGACCATCCTTGTCAAGCCCCTCATGTACTGGATACATTCAAATCATGATGCACCACCTTTCGCCGAATTCACACCTCAATGCACCACCCTTATGCTAAAATATGCCTTTATCCATA
>CAYUKJ010000126.1:0-3460 GCA_964445245.1 uncultured Methanosarcinales archaeon
TCCGCAGCACTAGCCACCCCCCGTAGAAAATGTGTCTGGCGGGCCGCCTTGGCAGGGTCTTCTGTTGCGTGGGCGGCTCGACAGAGCGTTCGGGGTCACGCCCCCGAACCCCAGCGCCCACAGGCGCTGTTGCCCTCGGCTCGACGAGCCCTCTGCGAGGGCGTGTCTCGGGCCGCGACCCGCCCCGACATTTTCTACTAACCCATAATCTCCACTACGCTTATAAACCCTTTTCCGTTAGCGCCGGCATGGCCGACCTGACGTATGAAGACCTGGAATTCGAGCCCCTGCCGGACAAGGTGCGGATCCGGTTGTTCCGGACCTACTGGTTCGATGTGGCAAATGCAGATTTCGACCGGGCCGAGGCTGCGGTGCGCGGGCCCCACACAATCGCGCTCGCCGACAAGAAGGCCAAGCGCTTCGAGTTCCTCCTCGCCGAGGGCTTTTCGCGCCTCCGGGGCCCGTTCGGGAAGCCCACGGTCTACATCCATGCCGGCCTCGGCGTGCCGCTTGTCGGCACGAACGAATTCGGCATCGTCGACCGTGACACCAACCTCCTGGAAGTCAAGCCTGTCACCGGCTGCAACCTCTCCTGCAACTACTGCTCCGTCAGCGAGGGCGACAACACCAAGGCCTTCGACTATATCGTCGAGGCCGACTTCCTGCTCACCGAGTTCCAGGCGCTGGCGGCCAAGAAGCGGCACCCCGTCGAGGCCAACATCAACCCCCAGGGCGACCCCCTCCTGTACCCGCGCCTCACCGAGCTCGTCCGGGGCCTGAAAGCCTCGCCCAATGTGGCCATAGTCACGATGAACACGAACGGCACCCTCCTGACGCCCCGCCTCATCGACGACTTGGCGCAGGCCGGCCTGGACCGCATCAACTGGTCCCTCAACAGCCTCGACCCGGCCAAGGCCAGCCTCATCGCCGGCCGGCCCTACCCCGTCGAGCGAGTCCTCTCCCTCATCCACTATGCGAAGTCCAAGATCCGCATCCTCCTCGCCCCCGTCATCGTCCCCGGCTACAACGACGCCGACGAGGACCTAGGCGCCCTCATCTCCCTCGCCAAGACGCTCCCCGAGGGCCCCTTCCCCCGCATCGGCTTCCAGAACTTCCTCACCTACGAGCGAGGCCGCAACCCCGTGGAAAGCCGGCCCATGGACGAGTTCTACGCCCTCCTGCGGGGCCTGGAGGCCCGCCACGGCCTCCCCCTCATCGTCCAGGAGTCAGACTTCCACATCGTCGGCGACAAGGTCCTCGAGAAGCCCTTCCGCAAGGGCGACCGCGTCGAGGTGGACATCGTACTGCCTGGGCGCTACCCCTACGAGCGCGTCGCGGCCGCAAGGGGCCGCTGCATCACCGTCGTCACGAAGCGCGCGGAGCCGCGGCTCTCAGTCCGGATCGTGCGGGACAAGCACAATATCTTCCGGGGCGTGACGGATTAACCTTTTATTTTTTTAACCTCTGCCACGGGTGGCCTACCACCCCGGAGGTCCTCAGCAACTCTTCGGGTTGCTGGGATGTTGAACTCTTGGCTTCCAAGACCACTTGGCGAGTTCAACAGGACGTCCCCCGGCCGGCCACCGTGGCAACTGGGCTGCAGCGTTCCTCCGCCATGGGCGCATTCCTCTGCCGGGGCATTGTGGCGAGCGCCCTGCAAATCTTCTTAAGAAACAGTTGAATTAGGTGCGTTATTCGGCGCACTCGTCGCATTCGGATCAATCGTTGTGTTTGGCGACGGCTGCTCCGCCGCGGGGGGCCCCGCCGGCGGGGCCGTCTCCTTCTTCCCAAACAGCCCCTTGAAGAAGTTCTTGATGCCGGTCCACATCCGGCTGAAAAACCCCGGTTTTTTCTCCTCCTCGACGGGGGCCGGCTCCTGGACCTGGGGGGTCTCGTCGGCCGTCTCGTTCGTCGCGTTCACCTCGACGAGGGGCTCTTCCGTCGGCGGGTCTGTCACATTGATGCTGAGGCTTTGCTCGGCGGTGTACGCCTGGTAGGTGATGTTGGTCGTGATCGTCATGACGGGCTCGGTCGCGTTTGGGAGGGCCTTGACGCGGTAGATGTATGCCTGCCGCTTCTGCCGGGGCTCAAAATCCATGAGGGCCGAGGTCAGGCCCCCCACGACGTCGGCCCAGGGGGGCAGGCTGTCGGCGACGGCGACTTTGGCGGCCCGCACGTCCTGCAGGTTCTCGATGCGGACGAAGACTGTCACGTTGTCCCCCTTGGCCACCGAGGCCTTGTCGGCCTCCTGCTCGATCCGGAAGCGCTCCCCGGTGACGGGCTTGACCTGGAGGGCCTTTTGTGTCTGAAAGTCGAATTTCTCGCCGGACGCGATCTGGTAGGTGCCCGTCAGGTTGAAGAGGACACTGATCGGCTGGCTCGTGATGGGGGTGGCGACGGGGGCGTCAAAGACGAGCTTGTTGCCTCCGGCCAGGACCTCGGGGACCGTGAACGCGACCGGCCGCTCGAACAGGTCTGAGACAAGCCCGCCCTCGATGTTGACGAGGTGCTGGTCCGGCTCGTTGTTGAGGAGAAGCGCGCGGACGATGACGGGCTGGCCCCCCTCGACGCTCTCGGCATCGAAGCGGAGAATGGGTGTCAGCTTGCCCTGCTCGATCTTGTAGGTGCTGTTGAAGGCCTTCTCGATCTGCTCGTTGCGGACGTCGAAGAGGGCCGTCGTCTTGATGACGTATTCGCCGGTGTAGTGCCCCCTCAGCAGCATGGCGAAGGCGAAGTTCCCCTGCTTGGGGAGCGCCTTGTTTATCCGGAGGATGTTGCCCTCTTCGATGACTCCCTCGAAACGGGACAGGAGGTCCAATCCTAAAGGGACGCTGATCCGGATGTCCATCCCCAAGTCCTCTGACGCGTCGTTGTTTGTCACGCTCATCGAAAGTTTTGTGGTTTCCTCGACGCCGGTCGTGGCCGGGGAGAGCCCTACCGTCATCGTGACAGGGGTGCGCACCGAGAGGCTGAGGCTCCCTGTCTGGTTGACGGCGCGCCCCTTGTAGGCATAGGAGAGGTTGTAGGCGCTCCGCGGGGCGTCGTCGGTGAGGGGCGTGACGTAGTAGGTGAAGGTGCGCGACATGCCGGGATTGAGGGCCCCCGACCAGCTCACCTCGTTCCGGCTGATGGCGAGGCCGGAAGGGTTGCGGATGCTGACGGTGCTTGGCCAGACCTCGGCGTGGGTAACCGGGTTTGCCGGCTCGGTCCCGACGTTTTTGAGCTCGGTCGTGACTTTGGCCTCCTCGAACTTGTCGACGATGGTAGGCGAGACCGTCTTGGTCACCTGGATGGTGGCCTCCAGCTCCTTGACATCGACGTTGATGGCCGGCTTGAGCTTGCCGCCCTCGTACTTGGCCTGGCCGCCGTGGCTCTTGTCCCACCAGTTGATGTCCTTGAAGCAATACTGCACCAAGTTCTCGTCATAGCAGCCCCCGAGCTGGAGGACGAGGCCGCGGTC
>CAYUKJ010000127.1:0-3449 GCA_964445245.1 uncultured Methanosarcinales archaeon
CAAAGCCGAGGAAAAGGTCGAAATCACCTGCGGCCTTCAAGGCCTCATAGTCTGCGGCCGCTTCGCGGAAGGGGCCTCCCGAAAACGCGAGCCAGCTGGTGGAAAGGGCGTCGAGTGGCTGCTGGGCCTGCCGGCCTTCGGCTTGCGCCAGCTCGGCGTCCGTCGTGCGCAGTTTTTGCTCCAGGCCGTCCATTTCCTGTCGGAGTGCGGCGAGCTCTTCGAGGCGGCCTTCTCCGGAGCGTTTTGTGGTCTCCAGGTCCGTGCGCAGGCCGCGGATCTCGGAGTCCTTTGCCGCAAGGTCCTGGCGGTGCTGGTTTTCAAGGGCCTTTAGGGCTTTTTCGTAGCCAACGACCGTCTTGGGCTTGTCAGGGATTTCGGGCGTCTGGGGGGCTGACGCTGGCGGTCTGGCCAAAGGGTCAGCTTCGATTCTGGTGCGGGGGCGGTCTCTCGGGTTGCGGGGGAGGATGCTGCTGCTATCCAATCCCCGCAGGATGGCGAGGGCGTCGGGATCGCTTCCGGGGTCGTAGAACTCGAGGCGCGCCTCGTATTCAGTGTCAGTCTCCTTGACTAGCCTGACGAGCGTGGTCCGCTGGCTGAAGAGCTGGCGCAATGCGCGGTCAAGTTTGCGGGCGATTCCCTTGCCCTTGACGGACGCAGAGAGCCGGAACACCTTGTAGGGTTCTTCGTGGCGTGCCATGTGACTATGCCGATGTTCACTAAGAAGGAGTAACTATTCTTAAGCCTTTTGGGTTCGTGAGCGGGTTTTGCGGTCAACAACACTCATAAAGTGGTCCTTCCCCCCAGTTGAAGATGGTGTCCGTCCTCGTGGCCTGCCCGACCTATGATGGGAAGGCCTATTGCCTGGAGGCCTACGCGGCCGCAGTCAAGGCCCTGTCCTATCCGCACGACGTCCTGCTCGCGGACAACTCGGACGGCCCCGGGTATGGGCGTCTGTTGATGGATCACGGGCTGCCCTTTATCACGTCGCCCCCGTTAAAGGCGCCGCAGGACCGCGTCACCGAGGCCCGCAATGCGCTGCGCGCGCGATTTTTGGCGGGGTCCTGGACGCATTTCTTCTCCTTGGAGCAGGACGTCTTGCCCCCGCCCGGCATTATCGAGACTCTCCTGTCCCACGACAAGCCCGTCGTGGGCGGCCTCTACCTCACGCTTTACCTCATCAACGGACAGCCCCGTGCGCGCCCCCTCATGTGGCGCGAAGAATCCCCCACGACCATGCGCTTCATGACGGTGGAGTGCAAGGCGCCGGGCCTCCACGAGGTCCGCGCGACGGGCCTGGGCTGCCTCCTGATCTTGCGCGAAGTCCTCGAACAGGTCAAGTTCCGGACCGAGGCCGGCTCGGGGGCGTTCGACGATATCCCGTTCTGCACCGACGTTCGGGGCCTCGGGTTTCCCGTCTTCGTCGACTCAGGCCAGGCCTGCCGCCACCTCGTCCACTTCGGCGGGCGGTTCCTCGACGTCGGCCTCAAAGGCGGCAAACTGGACATGAAACCCTGGAAGCCCGCGCGCGACTAGGGCGAGGAGCTTTCCGCTTATTCGAGCGCCTCGTAGAGACTGCCGCCTTCGACGACGAGGTCGGTTTCGCAGTCCCGGCACAGATAGGGATTGTTTAAGCCGCTTTTGTGGATCTGCATGCCGCACCGGACGCACCGCAACCGCCTCATGGTCCCACCTCGCCCCTTCGCAAAGAGGCAACGCTCGGAATAAGGCTGGAAAGTTTTTATAATTTATGTATCAAAGATTGAGACCTGGGATGGGGGCGGCATCCGGCCGGAGTTTCACGCCTGCTTGGGGCGATTTTTATGGCGCGCGGCATATATGCGTCAGAATGGGCAGTCTTTGAAGGCAAACCTGGCGGAAAGCTTTTCGTCGCAGGCCGCGCAGACATAGGGATCGGAGACCGACGTCCGCTCAATCCCCTGGTGGCAGGCGCGGCACAGAAGCTTGATGCGCATAGCATTGATAGCCCTGCGCCCTTATTTATATGCATCGATGTTAAAAACCTCATAAGGTTTTTAAAGGGCTGGGTTTTAATGGCCGCCATGAAAATCCTCTCCGCCGGAGACTTCCATGGGGACCGCAAAGCCGCCGCCCGCCTGGCCGAGCAGGCCGAGGCCGAGAACGTCGACCTCGTCATCCTCTGCGGCGACCTCAGCCACGCCGACGGCCCCGTCGACGGCATCATCGGGCCCTTCGTGGCCAAGAAGAAAAAGGTCCTCCTGATCCCGGGCAACCACGACAGCTTCGCGACCGCCGACTTCCTGGCCGAGCTCTACGGCGTCCGGAACATCCACGGCTACTCGGTCCAGTACGGCGACGTCGGCATCTTCGGCTGCGGGGCCGCCACCAACGTCGGGCCGGTCTCTACCATCACAGAAAATGAGCTCTACTCCCTGCTGGCCCAGGGCTTCACGCGCGTCAAGGACCTCAAGAAGAAGATCATGGTGACTCACATGCACCCCGCCGGCGGCATCATGGAGAAGTTCTCGCGCTTTGTGCCCCCGAGCACGGGCGTCCGGCGCGCCATCGACAGCTTCAAGCCAGACATCTTGCTGTGCTGCCACGTCCACGAGGCCGAAGGCCTCGAGGAGAGGATCGGGAAGACGCGGGTGATCAACGTGGGAAAGGCAGGAAAGATAATTGACGTCTAGGCGCGCTTTCCTGTTCCCCTGAAGCCAACAGAAACCTATTTAAAGGCTGTTTGATGCTACGGGCGGATGCGCGGCGCGATTGTTCTTCTCGTCCTGGGCCTCTTGCCAATGGCGCTAGCCGAGGAAGGCACCGTCGTCCTCAAGTCCCCCTCCGACGACCACCTTTCCCAGGAGCCCTCCGTCGTGTTCATCTTTGACGTCAAGACTGACGAGCCTGTCAAGGCGTGCTCGCTCATCCTGGACGGGGAGGCCGCGAAGACCTACACCGCCCTCGCCTCCAAGGCGAATGTCCGCCTCACAGCGACCGTGCCGGCCGGCGAGCACACCTGGCGCATCGAGTGCCTGGCCGGCGCGGACCTGAAGCTCACCTCGGCCCAACGGACCATCAAGGTCGTCGAGCCTGACGCCTTCGGAGGGCAAGTGGAGACAGAGTACAGCGGCCTCGTCGAGGGCGCGCGCCGCTACATCTTCCACCTTGACGCCCTCAAGGCCCGCGAGGTCGTCCTCGAGGAGGTCCGCCCCAATGACGTCATCGAGATCCGCCTGGACAGCACGAAGCGCGGCTCCGCCCTCGAGAAGGCCTCAAGCTACCTCGAGCTGTATTTCGTGAGGGGCTCCTCTGACGCCGCCGGCGAGTTCGTGGACCTCAAGTCCAGCTTCGCGCGCGGGACTGAGCGGTACCCCCAGGACCAGGCGATGGCCACGCCGACGGGGGCGAATAAGCCGGATGTCTTCATCACGTATCTTGGCGAGGCGCGGAACCGGTACCGCTTGCGGTTT
>CAYUKJ010000128.1:0-3430 GCA_964445245.1 uncultured Methanosarcinales archaeon
TGTGTGGGATTCCGAGGTTTTCCGGTGTTTGCAACCTATTCAATTGCAAACGGAAAAAACCCGTTGGGGATTGTTTGGGTTCTTTCGATGGTATCGCTCAAAGCGGTGTGGTATGGAAGCGCCAGCGGGCAACAAGACCATTTATAAACGTTTTGGCATATATGGTGGAATATACCTGGTTTTTTCGACGAGAGCCTTAATCTGACACACTTTAGGAGTTCCTGCAATTTTGGCGCGTTCCCATCGGAAATTACTGTCCGATAAGCGGAGGGCTTTCGAGGACCCCCCGCCCCTTGGGGGTGAGACGAAGGTATTTCCGCCAGCCCCGCTCGTCGCGGACTTCTTCCGCCTCCACAAGATCGAGATACATCAACTCTTCCTTGAGTTGGTTTCCTTTTCTGCCGGAGAGATCGAGTCGGGCGTACAGTTCGCTGACGGGGACGCGGGGGGAGCGCCCGACGGCCTCAAGGAAGCGGCGATGGCCTTCGGTGAGCGTGAGGTTATGGGGAAGCCGGGCGGCCATGTGCTGGGGATTGTTCCGGATGCCTGGATCCTTCTCGAGAAAGGACAGGTCCTCGCGGCTCCACTCGCCCTCAAAATGCTTTGTGAGGGGGGTGTCCAAGACTATGCGGGCCGCCTGCTCGGCGTGGACGAAGGGCTCTGCACCACCGACCGGTCCGGCCACGCCCGCCCGGCGGAGGAGAGCGGCGTGCTCGCTGCGCGCCCGCGCCAGGTTTTCGTCCCGGCAGCTCTCGATGGCCCGCAGAAGGCCGAAGCGCCGCATACGGGGGGCCATGTGGCGCAGGATGGCCTCGTCCGAGACATCCCGGAGGTACTGCTCGGCCAGGGGGACCTTGACGAGGAAGGGGCGGGAGTAGCGCTCGGCCAAGCGGATGATCGCGGACCCCACAGGAAGCATTGAGAAGAACTGCTTCTTGTCGCCCAGCTGCATGATGCCGGCGATGGCATCCACGTCCGGGGGAAGGAATTGCTGGAAGGCGATGAGGCAAGCGGAATTGCCCGCGACCGTGTCGGAGAGGCGCGAGATGTGCTGGTCCAGGCAGATGAGGCCCACGCCGTACTCCCTGATCTCGCGGTAGATCATGTCCGTGATGCTCTCGTGAAGGAACTTCGTCCTCTCCTTGAGGAAGATGTTGTGGGCCTCATCGACGAGGATGGCCTGCTGGAAGCCCCCGTGCTCCTTGAGGTAGTTCGCCTTCTTGAGCTTATAGAGGTAGGTGAGCACATATTCGCAGAAGAACTTCTTCTCGGTCACGTTCAGGCTGAAGAGCTCGAAGATCACCTTCTTGCCCAGGGCGTCCTCGACCGTCATCGCGTCGGGCCCCTTGTGGCAGACCGCGGCACCGAAGCTGCCGAAGGTGAGGGCGTGCGCGATGCGCAGCGCGCTGGTCACCCATTCGGACTCGCGCCCCCTGTACTTGAGTTCGGCGGCCTTGTCCTCGAGGCGGTCCTTGATCTGGCGCCAGGTCGGGTAGTTGTCGCTGCCCTCGTAGACCTTGAAGTCACGGAAGGCCTGGTCGAGGGTCTCGGAGACGAGCTTGTGGACGCCGTGGCTGGCGAAGAAGGCCTCGTTGATGATGTCTGCCAGGATGAGGATCCACTCCTTGGGCGAGACGCCCCGGGGGGGCCTGTTGATGTTCGTGCGGAAGAAATTGCCGCACGCCTCGTTGCCGATTGTGAAGACGAGAACGTCCGGGTCAGCGGTGACGAGGGGCCGGAAGCTCTTTTTCCAGTCGAAGACCAGATAGGGCTTCCCGCTCTGGCCTAGGCGTTGGAGGACCTGGAAGGCCAGGTTCGTTTTCCCGCTGCCCGACATGCCGGTGATGCAGACATGGCGCACCAAGTCCTGGTCCCTGAGGCTGAAGGGGTAGAGGTCCTTGTTGGCGTAGGAGATAGTGCCGAGGGGGATGGTCCCCTGGACCACGTCTGCCGCAGGGGGCTCAAGCAGGATCGTCTCCTCGAGCATGTCGCCCTTGAGGTACTTGAGGTAGAGGGCTTGGATCATCTGCTCGGCCTCGCGCTTGCGCTCGGGGTCCTCGGCGAAGGTCCAGTTCATGAAGAGGACCTCGACCTTGCGGCCCAGGACGGGCTTGAGCTTCTTGCAGATCTCCTGGATGGTGAGTGGGCGCTCTTGCATAATTCCTATATCCAGCTTTTTCTGGGCTTTCCGGGGTATTCCTCAAAGTATAAAAATCTTCTTCCTCAGAAACGCTCTTCCTGATATCTATCCAACGCCCTAAACGAGCCGCTCCAGCAGGTCCAGCCGGTTCGCCTTCTCGCGGTATTCCTTAAGGTGCTCGCGGAGCTCTTTTCGTAGGTCGGAGATGTCGCGGAAGGCGTTGAGCTTCTCCTCAGTCCGGTTATGGTCGACATCGATGAGGGATATCCGGAGCTTCGTGCGGTCCTCGTCGGTGAGGGACGGGTCGGCGAGTTGGTTGCCGATGGCCAGCTTGGCCTTCTCGAAGTCCAAGAAGAGCTCCTTGTGGAGGCACTGGCGCTCCGCTATGAGGTCGCGGATGTCGTCGACGATCTCCTTGAGGGCCGAGATTTTATCGTCCTGGAAGGCCTTAAAGAGGGATTCGACGTCCAGCTCTGCCTCGGGGAGGGCAGGCCCGTTGGCGGGGCCCTCTCCGGTCGGGGAGGAACGGATGTAGGGAGGCCTTCTGGACTCCTCTGCCGCGGGCTTCTCCGGCTCGTTGCGGGGCGTAGCCCACGCGTCTTGGCTGGAAGGCATCGGTTTCATGCTGATTCTCGCTTCTTAAGCCAGAGAGGCCTTCTCGTCTTAAATACCTTTCCCCAGAACAGTCTAGGCGTCTAGGCCGGGACCCGGAAGACGGGGGGACGGTTCTTGTTGAGGACGGTGATGTGGACGGTCTGCGTCGTCTTGAGCTTGCCGTCGCTGACGACGACCTTGACATCGTACTCGCCGGCGTCCTCGAATGTCGTCGTGTAGGTGGAAGCGGTCATCCAGCCATCGAAGGCGATGGTGAGGGCGTCGCCCTCCTCGTCGAAGGCGTTGACCTCGATGGCGGCGGTCTCGCCCTCGAAGAGCATAATGTCGGGGATGAGCTTGACTTTGGGGGCGGTGTTAAGCTTCTCGAGGAAGACCTTGATGGTCTGGACTTCCTGGAGCCGGCCGTCGGAGGCGGTGACGGTGACGTCGAGGGTTCCGGCCTGGCCCTTGTAGGTCTGCCACTCCCCGTTCTTGTCGAAGGGCGGAGTGAATGTGAGCTTGACGTCGTCCCCGTCCAGGTCGCGTGCGGCGGGGTTAAGCCGGACCAGCTCGCCCTCGACGGCATGGACGTCCTCGAGCTTCTCGAGGCGGGGCGGGCGGTTCGTGTCCGTGACGATGATGGAGATCTCCTTTTCCGCCGTCCGCTTGGGGTCGCTGGCCCTGATGTGGGCCTTG
>CAYUKJ010000129.1:0-3427 GCA_964445245.1 uncultured Methanosarcinales archaeon
GTGCCATCAGCGTGGTGGGGGGAGGGCTCGATCTGCCCTTCGATGTGGAGCCGTACGTGCCCGGGGAAAACGAGCTCACGGAGAGCAAGCGCCCTCTCTGCCAACATTCGGTGAGACGATGTAGACTGCAGGATTTACTGAGCCTGAGGGTGAGGGAGTTGTCATCGGATGTTGGAGTCTAGCCTGGATTTCCACGGAGGGGAGTTGCCCTAACATGGAGGCGCCGAGAGGCGCTCAGGTGGTCAAGCGTAGGGCGCGCCCATTCCACCAGGGGACCTCGACCGTCTGATCGAGTAGTCCAGAAGCCAAGATGATCGGGAGGTGGGCCCGGCGGTGGAACGCCACCGCGATCTCTTTGTCCGTGACGGTGACCTTGGCTGGCGAGTCGATCAAGTCGCGGAAGATCTGGCGGGCTTGGGCATCCCCATAGCCGCGCATCCTCTTAGCCATGAGTCGATACAGACCGCTGGCGATGACCAGCAGCGTCATGTCGAAGTCGACCTTGAGGCCGACTGCCGAGGAGAGGGCATCCATGTGGAAGAAGCGGACGGCGTCGGAGAGAGCGTTCTCGATGAGCATCCGCTGGGCGTAGCGGGTGATGAGCTTGGGGGCAGAAGTGCGCCGGTCGTTGGTGAGGAGAAGGGTGGGCTCGTCGTGGCCGAGGTCGCGGATGAAGATCTGGCGGAAGGTTGCTCCGGCCAGAGCAACGGTCTGTTCGTGGATGCGGGGCGTCTTGTACTTGCGGGTGGGCACGTCGAGTTCGATGGTGCGCCAGGCGGAGCGCGGTAGTGCGGCAATCTCCTGGAGGAGCTTGGCCGTGCGTCGGCGGAGGGTGATGAAGGTGACCCCCATCTTTTCCAGCCGGGCCAGGCTGGGGTAGGTGGTGAGCCGGGAGTCGAAGACCAGATGTCGGGGGTTCTGGCCGTGCGTGCGCTTCCAGAAGGCGATGAAGCGGAAGATCTCGTCGGACTCCTCGCCCTTGCGGATGTTGGCGTTGGAGTAGCAGAAGGCTCGTCCCTCGGCGTCCTGAGCGAGGAAGGCCAGGACACTGGGCTGGCGGCGAGAGCGCGCGGAGACGTAGTGACGCTCGAGCACGGGGTCGGCACCGTAGTAGGGGACGGAGTGGAAATCGAGATTGAAGGAATCGCCGACGAAGAGGTGCTGGCCCTCCACGAGTTGATGCCAGGTGGCAAGCAGCCGGGAGTTCTTGGCGGGGTCGATCCGCGAGGAATACTCGGAGAGAAAGCTCTTCTTGGGGATGGCGTTGAGTCCTGCGAACAAGGCCAAGCCTTCGTCGGCCACCAGGGCCATGACGTGGCTCCGGCGTTCGACGCACCAGAGCTTGAGGGCCAGGCAGGCGCGCAGGGCGTGCTCGGCCGGGATCATCCTGGAGCCAGGGAGGTGAGCGGCGCGTGCCAGCTTGTCCAGTTCCAAGCGGATCAAGTCGGGCACGAAGAGGAAAAGCCCGCCGCAGCTGGTGGTCACGGTGCGCGGGGCGAGGGAAAGCGAACGCACGTCGGCGATGGGCTCGGCCGTGGGGCCCAGTCGGTAGGGTCGTTCCTCGTCGAGGCGTCGGGGGAGGGGTGCAAAACCCTCCTCCTTGAGGACCTCGCGCACGGCGGTGGGGCTCAGGAGCAGGTAGCGGCTTTTGAGCTCCTCGCTGATCTCGTAGACCGAGTGGTTCTGCTTGCGCAGCTGCACGATCAAGTCCCGGGCGGCTGACTTCTTGGGCTGGGAACGTGGACCGCGTAGCGCCTTGACGAAGAAGGCCGGGTCGTCGTCGCGGCGGAACTGGTGGCACAGAACCCGGAAGGACCCGGGGGTGTAGCCGAAGGCCTCGGCGACTTCGGCGGAGGGGCGATCCTCCACGAAATAGGCCCTGAGGGCCTCGTACATCCGATGCTTCGGGCCATCCGGCTCCAGAAAGAACCGTCGGCACTCTGTTAGGTCCTTTGGTGCTCTGTTAGGCACGTCTGCACGGTACTACTATCCAACCCCTAGTGTCAAGAGAAATCTGCGGCCCCACCCGTTGGGCTTCATTGGTCCCGGCCAGAGCGGGTAATTTCGCCCTCGCCAGCGGACGTCCTTGCGGACGACATCGTGCCCTCAACGCGCCGACGAGCCCTCTCGCGCCCCGGATAGGCGCACCCTTCGGATAACGCAACCGCCCCATTGGCCGAGACACCCGCCGCCCCTGGCACGACGAAATGATGCCCGGCACGCAGACGGCGGGTCGCTCCGGTTAGCTCAATACCGCACCGTGGAAATCCAGGCTAGTGTCATGTCATACTTGAACAGTCGTAACTAGATGCGTATCCTTCTCCCAGCGCCAACTCAACGGGAGGAGGGCCATGCCTCGGATCCGATACAAGGTGACGTTGACCGGGCAGGAGCGACAGATACTGGAGGAGATCGCAACCCGCGGCAAGCACAGCAGCCAGAAGGTGCTGAATGCTCTCATCCTGCTGGGCTGTGACGAGGGACCGTCCCAGGAGAAGAGGATGACGGGCCAGCAGGTTGCCGATGTTCTGCCGGTGAGCCTAAAGAAGATTGATCGCGTGAAGCGACGCTTCGTGGAAGAGGGCCTGGAGGTGGCACTCGAGAAACGGAAGGCGGATCGGGAATATGAGAAGAAGGCGGACGGGGACTTTGAGGCGCACTTGGTGGCGCTGAGTTGCTCCAGGCCCCCCGAAGGCTACGTCCGCTGGTCGCTGAGGCTACTGGCGGACAGGATGGTGGAGTTGGGCTACGTGGATTCGGTATCCCACGAGACGGTGCGCCGCGTTCTAAAAAAAACGAGTTGAAGCCCTGGAAGAGGCGACAGTGGGTCATCCCGCCCAAGGAGAACGGGGAATTCGTGGCCCGGATGGAGCAGGTGCTGGATGTCTACAAACGCCCTTGCGATCCGCTACGACCGGTGGTGTGCATGGACGAGTCCCCCCGGCAACTGATCCGCGAAACGCGCCTCCCCTTACCCAGTGGACCCGGGGTCGTCGAACGCCATGACTACGAGTATGAGCGCTGCGGCGTGTGCAACGTCTTCGTGGCCATCGAACCGCTGGCAGGCAAGCGAATCGTCGAGATCACCGAGCGCAGAACGAAGAAGGACTGGGCCTTGTTTCTGGAGGATGTCGCCCGGCGCTACCCCGACACGGAGAAGATCACGCTCGTCATGGACAACTTGAACACGCACAGCCCAGGATCGCTCTACGAGACGTTCCCCCCGGCGGAGGCCAAAGCCCTATGGGATCGCTTCGAGTTCATCTACACCCCCAAGCACGGCAGCTGGCTGAACGTCGCCGAAATCGAGCTGAGCGTGCTCGTTCGGCAGTGCCTGGACCGGCGCATCGACACGCTGGACGAGATGCGATCCCAGACCACGGCCTGGCAGGAGCGGAGGAACAACATGCAAGCCATGATCGACTGG
>CAYUKJ010000130.1:0-3425 GCA_964445245.1 uncultured Methanosarcinales archaeon
TAAATTGGCCGCAAAGTGCGCAATGATGACTGCCCACATGTTCTTCGTCCTCCACAGCAGGAGCGCCAGCAGCGCGCCGGTCAGCGCCGCCGGAATCCAGACCCCTTGGTCGTGCGCGAACGTGAAAAACGCGGTGGTGGCAAGAAACGAGAGCGGCGTCAGGGCCCCGACGGGGGCGCGGGCCCAGTCCCTGGCGGCGACGGCGCGGTTGAGGAAGTCGCGCACGAAGAGCTCCTCGATGAGGGGCGCCACCAGGAGCATCCCCAGGGCCTTGCCGGCGTAGAAGCGGGCCGCGGACTCGATGGAGGCTGTGGGGAACGTTCCTAGCCCGGCCCAGATGAGGGCGACAAGCATGCCGGCCCCGACGCCAAGCACCCCGGTGCGGAGGAGCGGACGGGGCCGCCGGAGGGGGTAGTGCCGCCAGAATGCCAACACCAGGCCCAAGGCCATGAGGTTCTTGCCGACGTACACCCATTCGGGCAGGTCGGTGAGGGGCGTGAACAGGAAGGGGACGACGTAGGCGGCGTACGGCAGAAGGTAGTGGCGCAGGGCCCCCATGGCAGGGGGCTAGAGGAGCCTCTCTTTAATCTTTTTCGGGGCGCTTCTGCTTATGCGGTGCCAGGGGGGGGTGGGCGGCGCCTCCGCAAGCCGGGCCGTGGCCCAAAAGCCCGCCCAGCCGATGAGGATGATCACCAAAAAGACGGGGATGGCAAGGCTTTGCGCGCTGACGGTGAGGCCGAAGACCGTGGCGCCGGTCAGGGCGGGCGCGCTAGCGTCAGAATCCTTGGGCGAAGCCGGGCCGCCCAGCGAGGTCTCCCAGGCGCGGCGCTCGACAGTCTCGATCTCGAAGTATTTCTTGACGGCGACTAGGGCGTAGGCGCCGGCCAGGGGCGGAGAGGCGGAGTAGGCCGCAAAGCCGCCGCCGGCCTGCTGAAGGGTGAGCGGGACCTGCTGCCAATCTCCCAGTTTTGCGTACAGGCGCATCTCCTGGGGGCGCAGCCCCAGCGATGCGAACCACTCCTGCGGCACCGCGAACTCGACGGACAAGCCCTCGATGTCGGTGTCGTCGAGGGGCTCGTGCTTGAACGCGATGGCGCGGAAGAGCCTGCCGCCGGCAACCTCGAGGTCCGCGTGCTGGGCGGCCGAGAGGGCCAAGTCCAGGTTCTCCAGGGGGCGCCGGGCAGTGAAGGCGAGCAGCGTCACCGGCACCGCGTCGAGGGCGGGCCTCCAGACGAAGCGCTCGTCCTCCTCAAGGCGGTCGACGAACCGGGCGACCACGCTGGGGGATGCGGGGAAGAGGTCGGAGCGCGGAGGGGGCAGGTCAGGAAGCTGGAGATGGCCTGGGGGCCCGACGTATTCCTGGGCCCAATCCTCGAGCTCGCGGTTCTCAAGGCCGGCGTCGTCGACGGCGGTGACAGTGTAATAGTACGTGACTTTCTCCCTGACGTCCTTGTCCTCGTAGACGAGCCTGTCGGTCTCGCTAAGGAACGTGAACCCGGAGACGTCCTGGGCGCCTTCCGGGCTTTTCAGGCTGCGCCAGACGCGGTAGCGGACGAGGTGGCCGTCGGGGTTGCCCTCGACGTCGCGCGTGGTCGCTGTCCATTTGACGTCGATGGCGGGGCCGCTTTTCGAGACGGCGCTGATTGAGTCCGGATTGTGCGGGATGACGGTGTCGTTGGCGGCCGCGGAGGCTTCATTTGTGAGGGCGGCGTTGCCGGCCCCGTCAAGGACCTGGACGCGGTAGTAATAGGTCCGGCCGTGCTGGGCGGCGATGTCAAGGTACTCGCGCCCGCTGCCGGTCGCGTAGGGCGCGTCGAGGGAGATGTTGGGCGAAGCCCCGCGAAAGACCTTGAACTGCGCTGAAGGGGTGAGCGCGTCGTCGGCGCCGGTCCAGGAGAGGCGGAGGTTGCCGCCCCGGGCGGCCGCCACGCCAAGCGTCTGGGGGGGCGGGGGCGTCGCGTCGTAGACGACGGTGAAGTCGGACGCGGACTCGAAGCCCTGCGTATCTTTGACGCTGACCCGCAGCGGGTAGGCTCCCTCTTGGCTGACGGAGACGGCAAGCGAGCAGGAGGCGGATTTGCCGTCGGAGGCAAGGGAGCAGGCGGGGGTGCCGGGGTTGCCGTTGAAGGCGACGGCAAGCGACGCAAGGTCGATGCCCGTCGCGTCGGTGAGGCGGAATTGGAGGGTGCGGTTGGGCGCATTGCTGGCAAGCGGTGAGGTGAAGTTGACGGCCGGGCCGGAATTGTCGGTGACGGTGATTGTGTTGAGCGCCTCGTTGGCAGCGGTTGGCGTAGAGCCGGCGTTTCCGCTCGCGTCGGCGGCAGTGACGTAGAGCGTGTACTTGCCGAGCCAGGCTGAGGGGGTGGCGAGGGAAAAGTCGTGGGTCGTGTTAGGGAGGGTGCGGGCCTCAAGGGCCGTCACGGCGCCGGTCGCCTCGTGGCGGGCAACGAGCTGGGCGGCGACCGGCTCGCTCCACAGGGTGTGGACGTTCACGGTCTGCCCAGCGGCAAGCGCACGAGGTGACACGGAAAATTCGGTTGCGGCAGGTGCGGTGCTGTCGATCGTGAAGCTCACCAGCGCGGACGCCTGGTGGCCCGCTGCGTCTTGCGCCGTGACTGTGAGGGCGAAGTTGCCGTCGGCCGGATACGCAAGCGAGACGGACACGGCAGCGCCGGCGGCGACCGAGCCGCCGTCTGGGGCGGTGTAGGAAGACTGCGCAAAGGCCGCGTCGGCGACGGCGTACGCGAGCAGGACGTCGCGGCTGGTGAGGCGCGCGCCCTCGGCGGGGCTGGTGATTGTGATGACTGGGTCGCGCGTGTCCTGGACTGTCAGGGACTGGGTCGCCGTCTCAGAGTTGGCCTGCTGGTCAAGCGCGCGGTAGTCGAGCGTCAGGGTCCCGGGCCCACCGTACTGGTCGGCAGAGAGCGTCGCGCCCCAGATGCCGTCGGTGAGCGGTCCGCTTTCCCAGGCGAGGGGATACGCTGTCGAGAGGACCGTGACGCTGGCGGAGCTTGCCCCCAAATTGTCCTGCACGCGGACTTGGACGTGGAGCGGGTCGCCGGCCTCGTGGGGGCCGGGCGTCAGGGCAGTCAGAGTCGGCGGCTCGCTGTCGGGCGGGGGGAGGATTCTGACAGATGATGTTTCGCCGCTGGAGAGGGCGCCCTTGACGTCGCGCGCCTCGAAGGCGACCGCGTAGGTGCCCGGCGCCGCGTAGGCGCTCGATGGAATGGCGGCCGACCAGAATCCGTCGCGGTCTGTGCCGCCGGGCTCAAGAGCCATGGCGTAGGGTGTGCCGAGGAACCGCACTGTCGCGGTCTCGACGCCGTCGTCGTCGGTGATGAGGGCCCGCACGAAGATGTCGTTGCCGTATTCGACGTCAGGGATGTTCTGCGGGACGACGGCCGGCGGGGTGGGCTCCTCGATCG
>CAYUKJ010000131.1:0-3403 GCA_964445245.1 uncultured Methanosarcinales archaeon
AAACGACGTCGAGCTCGTCGACTACTGCGTCACGCACGCAGGCTCACCCTCCCTGGCACCGCCATAACCGTGACGACTTTCTGCAAGGACCACAATGGCCTCGTCGGCTGCCAGGACCCCCCCGACGACACGGGCACATCCGAATTGTCCGTGGCCCCCCTTGACGCCGTGACCGGCGCGGACGGGTGCGGCGATGTGCAGCTCACGAGCACAGGCGCCTCCGGCACGTTCTACTACACGCTGTCCGGCAGCCTCGGCGGCTCGCAGATCACCCGGGAGACCGGGACGGCCGTCGTCCCTGAGTTCTCGACGTTCCTTGGCGCGGCGGCCCTTGCCGCCTCCGGGCTCCTGGTCTGGCGGAAGAGGCCCACCTAGATTGCTGCGCTGTTTCTTCTCTTTTTTCTTTTTCAATAGTCTTTTTCAACAGTCTACTAACTGACGGAATCTATTTCTTGTGTTCGACTGCCCGCATTATGTCAGAGATTACGCCGGCCCCTTCCTTCTGCCACACGATGACGTTTGTGCGGCCCTTCTTGATCTTCTGGACCTTGCCCTGGCTCTCCAGGTCGGTTAGAAGCAGCGAGATTTTGGCCTCTGAATATGGGAACCGCTTGTATATCTCCTTTTGCGTCGTGCGGCCCTCGGCCCGGATGAAGGCCTCGATCTGCTCATCCGTCGAGCCGGCGGGCGCGTGGGCCTTCTTTCTCCTGCGGAGCAGGACGACAAGGGCCGCCATCCCCGCCAGAAAGAGGCTGACAAGGGGGACGACGACCTTGGGCGACCTGCGGACCCCGCTTTCCGGCAGGTCCGGGTCGAAGCCCTGGGTGGGGACTAGGTCCTCCTCGAAATCCACCTCCTCGAACAGGATGAGGTCGACGACGAACGTCCCCTCGGCGGAGACCTCGATGGCCTGGGACGTGTGGAGAAAAGGCCTCCCGTCCTTGACCTGTGTCGCGTTGACCGTGTAGCGGCCTGGCGGGACCTCGAAGGCATAGCAGCCGTCCGTGGAGACCATCGTCTGCCGGGGAACCGTGTCAACGGTCACGATGACGCCGTCCAGGCGGTCAAGGCCCAAGTCATAGACGGCCCCCTCGATCCGGGCGCCGAGCGCGCCGCCTGCCGTCAGGAGCAAGCAAAGGACCAGGAGGGAGACACGACCCATCATGGCCGGGAAGGAGCCGGGCGCGTATAAAAACCTTGTGGAAGCTCCAATAGAACTCGAAGAAACTCGCCGTTATTTTTGTTATTAGGGCCATTTCAACCTTCTTTTTTTAATTAACAAATGAATATTACGAAATAAACTTTTATGAGCCAGAATAAACCATTAAAAAAAGCATCATCAATGTTTTTAAAAGTATGTATTTAAGGATTTTCGCCAATCTTCTGCCTCCTATGCGGCCACACCTGTCCGCATGAGACTCCCACGGAGGCGACACAAATGAGAACGGCATGGACACTACTAGCGACCTTCCTTCTGTTAAGCGCGGCCCTCGCGGCCGCAGACCAAGGCTCTAACGACACGAGCGACCGCTCCGGCACAACCGACAGCCGGGACGACGACCTGGACGGCGATGATCTCGTTGAGTCGGAGACGGAGACCGAGACCGAAACGGAGACGGAGGACGGCGAGACCCGCGTCCGGATCCGGCAGCGGATGAAGTTCAAGGTCAACGGCGAGGAGCTCGTGGCCGCAACGGACGAGGAAGTCCGAGCCACGCTCAAGGACGAAGTCCGCCAGCGCGCGCTTGCGGCCGCCAGCCTCGACGACTGCATCAAAGTCGTCTCGGGCGCCCACCCCGACCTCGCCCCGCGCAAGCTCCACGCCCTTTGCCGCGGCCTCAAGCCCGAATGGGCCAGGATTGCCGTGGCCACGCACCTCGAGCGCGCCGACGACTTCTGCGCGAAAGCGAAAAGCATGACCGACGAAGAGCGCCAGGCCCTCCCCCCCGGCCGCGTACGCTTCTGCGCCCAGTTCGACGGCCTCTCCGCAGAGGAGCGCGCCAGGCTTGCCTCCATGGGCGACAATATCCAGGACCGGCTGGCCGCCCTCGACGCGGACCACTGGGCCCGCATCAAGAAGATGAGGGGAGAGACACTCTCCAAAATCCGCAACCTGCGCGAGGAGCGCCTCCGCAAGCTCATGGAGACCCTCGGCGACTCTGAATTGAGCCTCCTGGCCGACTCGCTCACCGAGGATGACCTTGGAAAGCTCTCCCTGCTCGGCCGCGCCGAGATCAAGGCCATGGCCAAGGAGGACATCGCCGGCGTCAAGGCCCACCTCGCCCGCATCAGGATCAAGTCCGCGGTCGACGAGGGCGCCCTCATCCGGCACCGCATGCTTGCGAAGGAGCAGCTCGAGAGCGCCCGCCAGAACTTCAAGGATGCCCGCGAGCGGTTCAAACTGGCCCACGACCGCTTTGAAGAGGCCCGCCACCGCTTCCAGGAGTTCCGCGACAAGGAGAAGGCCTGCGAGGGCCAAGACACCCCCGAGTGCCAGGAGGCCCGGGAGAACGCCAAGAAGGAAGCCAAGGCGCACCTTGCGGCCCTTGCCGACAAGGTCCTCGACGCCATCGCGCAGATGAAGGCCAAGATCCAGGAGTCCGAGGACCTCGACGAGGCCGACGCCGCCCAGATGCTCGCCAACCTCGACACGCTCGCTCAGGAGGTCGAGGACGCGAAGGCCGACGTCGAGGCCGCCTCGACGAAGGAGGAGATCAAGGAGGCCGGCAAGACGATCATCGGGTCCTGGAAGCGCGTCCACGCGCGCCTCCTCAAGCACCGCGCCAAGCTCCTCAACGGCCGCATCGAGCGCATCCTCACGCGCAGCGAGCACCTCGAGGACAAGCTCGAGCGCGTCCTGGCCCGCCTCGCCCAGCGCGGGCAAGACGTCTCCGCCCTCGACGCGCGCCTCGCCGAGTTCTCGGAGCACATCGCCGAGGCGCGCGAGGATTACGAGGCCGGACGCGGTCTCCTCGTCGAGGCCCACCGACGCGGGAACGAGAGCAATATCACCGCTGAGAAGGCCAAGGAGCTCATCGACGCGGCGCAGGCCCGCTTCAAGAGCGCGCATGAGCACCTTAAGCTGGCCCATGCCGTCCTCCAAGGCATCATGCGCGAGGCCAATGCCCTGGGCACCTCCATCGAGGCAGCGGCTGAGGCCGAGGTCGAGGTGGCCGTCGAGGCGCAAACCCCCATCGTCGAGGACCCTGTCCAGCTCCTCTCAGAGACCTCGGCGGGAGCGTCCGAGGCGTCTGGGGAAGCCGGAGGGGGCAGCCCGGCCCCCGAGCTGGAGAGCACGACAGAGGCCGACGCGTCCGAGAGCTCCTCCTCGCCAAGCTCTTCCTCCACAGAGAGCTCGGAGGGCAGCGCCGCCGGCGAGGCCGGGGCGGGCGCTCAAGCCACG
>CAYUKJ010000132.1:0-3390 GCA_964445245.1 uncultured Methanosarcinales archaeon
TCACGCAGAGGCCGCGTAGGATACCCCGGCCTTCAGGCCGGGGAGGAGGTCATTTGCAGATCCGCAAGGTTCAAAGAAGCAATTGGGTTAGAGTATTTTTAGGTCTAATTTTTATGGGCCTGTTTGTTAATCTTCTATGGGAAATCCTTAAATGGGTTTTTCGCTAAAATTGGTCCACCATAAGACAATACATAATCAGATCTTCAGCGTCGTCACTTTCGACATCCCGTGCTCATTCATCGAGATGCCGTACAGGATGTCGGCCTCCGAGATGACGCCGTCGTTGTGCGAAACCACGATGTACTGGGCTTTGTGTGTGTAGCTGCGGATCAGCGCAGCCAGCTTTTCGGAGTTGCGCTTGTCAAGGGCCGCGTCCACCTCGTCGAGGATGTAGAAGCTGGCCGGCTCGTGCTCCTGGATGGCGAACAGGAACGCCAGGGCCGTGAGCGTCTTCTCGCCGCCGGAAAGCGACCGGATGTCCAAAAAGCGCTTGCCCGTCAGCCTGACCTTGATGTCGAGGCCGGCGGCGAACGGGTCGTTGGGGTCCTCCAAGTCGAGGTAGGCCTCCCCCTTGGTGGACAACGTCGAGAAGATCTTCTGGAAGTTCGCGTTGAGGACCTCGAAGGTTCCCATGAACAGCTCCTTCTTTTTCGAATCGATCTCGTTGATCATGACCAGCACGTCCTCGCGCTCCTTTCTGAGCTCCTCTTTTTTTTCTTGGAGGGCTTTGTGCTCGTGTTCGACCCGGTCGTAGATCTCAAGGGCTTTCATGTTGACGGCCCCCATGTCGCTGGCCATCCGCTCGAACTGCCGGATCTCGAGCTTGATGTCGTCCTCGCTCTTGCTGCGGAAGCGGGGAATCCCCTCGTACTGCCTGGCCTCCTCTTCCAGGCCGGCCAGTTCGGCCTTGTAGCGGGCCTGCTCAAGCGACACCGCGTTCTGCTTCTGCTGGCCCTGCCCCTCGAGCGTGTTGACCTCGTCGGCGGTCTTCGTGCGCTGCGTGAAGAGGTTCTTGAACTGCGCGTAGAACTGCTGCTCGGCCTCCTCCTTCTTCTTGAGGGCGGCTTTCGTCCTCTCAAGCTCCGCCTCCAGGGCCTTGCGCTCCGCGCAAAAGCCGACGGCCTCCTTGTCGTGCTGTTTCAGGATTTTTTGGATGCTCTCGCGCTCGGGGGCCAGGATGTTGGCGAGCTCCGACTCCTGGGTGCGCAGCTGCGTGATGAGCGTCGAGGTCTCGTCCTTGAGGGCCGACTTCTGCTGCTCGAAGGTGGTGAGCTCAGCGAGCTTGGCCGGGTTGCGCAGGTCCGTGATCTGCGCGCGGACCGCCTGCTTTTTCGCCTTGAGGCCGGCCAGCTCCGTCGTCTTGCCGGCGATCTCGTCCTCGGCGGCCTGGAGCTTTTTCTCGACGTCCTTGAGCTCCTTTTGGGCGTGGGTTTTCGCGTCGCGGTCAAGGTCGGCGTCCTTCTCGTCGATGTGCAGGGTCTTCTCGAGCTTGATAATGTCGGCCTCCAGGTGCGCCTTCTGTTCGCGCAGCTCGTCGATGGAGTTAGAGGCTGCGGCCTTTTTCTTCTCGAGGCTGGCGATGGTGGTCTCCAGGTCGGAGATCTCTTTTTCGAGGGCGGCGAGGCCCTCCATGACCTCCTTTTCCTGGAAGCCGAAGCCCTCCTTGCGGCGCGCGACGTAGCCGCCGTGCATCGCGCCGCTGGCCTCGAGTAGGTCGCCGGAAAGCGTGGCCATGCGGACGCGCCCGATGCCGACGCGCCGCGCCGTCTCGACGTCCTTGACGATGAAGGTGTTCCCGAAGACGTAGCGGAAGACGACGTCTAGGGGCTTGTCGTAGGTGATCAGGTCCAAGGCGGGCCCCAGGACGCCCTCGCCACGGATGGCCTCGGGCTTGGCCTCGGGGGCCCGAAGCTTGTTGAGGGGTAAAAACGTGGCGACGCCGAGCTTCTGGTCCTTGAGGTATTTGATGCAGGATGCGGCCGTCTTGTCTGTGTCGACGACGATGCTGCGCAGGCGCGGCCCCGCCGCCACCTCGAGGGCGAGGGCATGCTCGCTGGAGACCTGGCCCAGGTCGGAGACGGGGCCAAGGATGCCCGGGTTCTTGAGCTTGAGGACGGCGTCGATGGCCTGGTGGCCTGCGGCCTGCTCGCGGATGGACAGGGAGCGGCCGCGCAGCTTCGACCAGTCCTCGCGCCGCGACAGCAGCTTTGTGCGCGCGGTCTCAAGCTGCGCGTGGACGGCAGAGAGGTCCATCATGGCTCCGGAGAGCTGCGCGGTCGCGGCCTTGAAGGCGGCCTTTTTCTCGCGCAGCTCCGCCAACTGCGCCTTGTTCTCCTTCTCGAGCTGGGCCAGCTGCTCCAGGCGCACGTCGAGGCCTTCCAGCGCGATCTCGAGGCGGTCTTTCTCGCGCACGAGGGCCTGCTGCTCCTCGCGGAGCGCGGTGGCGGCCTCGACGAGCTTGTCGGCGGCCTTGTCGAGGGCCTCGACCTGCGCGTCGAGCTCCGCGGCGTCCTCGAGGTTGTTCTTCTTCTTGAAGTCGGAGATTTTCCTGTCGAGATCCTTGATCTGGGATTCGCGGAGGGTGATGCGCTTGCGGAGGTCGGCTTCGGCGTCGTCGACGCTGCCGATCTTCGCATCAAGTTCGGCGGCGGTGCGCTCCAAGTCGGTCCTCCGATCGTCCAGTTTCGTGAGCTCGCCACCGATGGTGGTCAGGCGCTGCTGCGCGACGGCGGAGCTGACTTTGAGCCCCTCGACCTCCTTGTGGAGGGCGACCTGCTCGCGCTCGCCCTTCTCCTCGACTTCGGCGTTGATGCGCTCGATCTCCGCCTTTTTCTTTGCGATCTCCCCTTGGAGCTTGGCGACAGCATCCTCGTAGCCCTTGACCTTGTCCTGGTGGCCGGCGGCCTGCTTGTCAAGTGCGGCGAGCTTCTCGGTGCGGATGCCGATTTGGCTGTCCAGGAGCGTCGCTTTGTTGCGCTTGATGTTCTCGTCGAGGTCCTTGAATTTCTGGGCCTGGTCGCGCTCTTTCTTGAGCTCCTTGAGGTAGGCGGCGCGCTCGGTGAGGATGATGTCGGCCTCGGTGAGGCGCTCGTCGACGCGCTGGAGCTCGCGGAGGGCCTTCTCCTTGCGCTCTTCGTAGACGGAGAGGCCGGCGACCTCCTCGACGAGGCCGCGGCGCTCGACGGGGGGCATCTCGACCATGTGGACGATGTCGCCCTGGAGGATTACGTTGTGGCCGTCGGGGTCGATGCGGGCGTGGCTGAGCAGCTCCACGACCTCCTGGCGGGTGCGGGCATCGCCGTTGATGCGGTATACGGAGGTGCCGTTCTGCCTGATCGTGCGCGAGAGGACGACTTCGAAACCTTCGGTCTTGAGCGCGGCAGCCAGTGA
>CAYUKJ010000133.1:0-3298 GCA_964445245.1 uncultured Methanosarcinales archaeon
GGCCGGAGCAGCATCGGGCGGCCGGGGCGCCGCAAACGACTCCTCAGGCAACGGAGCGATCATCTGGGGGCCGTAGGGGTCCTTGGTCGGCGCGGCCTTGACGTCGAGGGCGAAGTCTCCTGCGCCTTCCAGGACGAACTCAGCAAGGAAGTGGCAGTCGATGCCAAGCGCGGTGCAGTTCTCGTCGACCATCGTGAAGCGGTCCGGCAGTTCGGTGAGGGGCGGGTCGATCTTGATGAGGACGTTGGCGAGCACGAGCTCGCCGTCGAGGTTGAGGCCCTTGTCGGTGAAGACGGGCTTGAAGTTCTTGACCTTTAGGTTGAGGTTCGTGCTGACCACAAGGTGCTCCTTTGTCTTGGAGAAGGTCTCATCAAGGAGCGTGACCTCGGGGGGAACCGGGAATTTCTTGTTGCCGAACACGGAAAGGTTGAGGCCGTCGCCCACCATGAGCTTCTCCAGGATTGTCTTGACCTTGTCGGGCAGTGGGACGGGCATGGAGAACTTGGCGAGCTTCTTCTCCTTGAGGATGGTGTAGTTGAACTCTGGCTTGAACTGCTCTACGGCGACCTTCCAGAGGGTCTGGGCGAGGTCCTTGGTGTCGATGAGCTCGGTGACGTAGCCCACCTTCGTGATGTTGGAGCGCGCCGCGGCCAAGTCGGCCTTGATGACGTCGAGCGCGGCCAGAAAGCCCGGCTGGTCGGGGAACTGGAACTTGAGCTCGCTCGCGAGATTGTCGAGGTTGCCGATGATCTCGAGGGTCTCGGTCTTGACCTTTGTGGCCTCCGGTGACTGCGCGCCCCCATAGGCGCCCAGGTCCTTGAAATTCTGCTGGAGCTTGCGCAGCTCGCGGAGGATGTCGTAGACATTGACGAGGACCCGCAGCGCCCGGATCTTGATGGGCAGCTCGAAGTCCAGGTCCAGCGCGACGGGGGCGCGCAGGTCGGCGACGTAGACGTCGTAGCCCTGCGACTCAAGCTCATTGCGCAGCTTGCGCATCTGTTTTGGGGTGCGCAGGTAGTCGTGCAGGAGGAGGACGGGGTAGCGCATGACTTCGATGGTCTTGGTGACGTTCTTGGACCAGGTGCCGACATTGTCCCGGACCCGGAAGGTGACGTTGCGCATCCCGATGCCGCCCTGCGCCGGGAACGTGTGGTTGGCGATGGTGCCTGGGTAGATTGTGCCGTCGATCTCCCATTCGGAGTCCTGGATGAAGCCGTCGGTGTCGAAGCCGTAGCCGTTGAGGATGACCGGCTCGCCGATGAGCGCCACGGTCTGGCCGGTGTTGTCGACGAAGCCCTTGATGAAGCGCACATAGGCCGTGGGGGGCTTGTTCACGATGAGGGGCTCGCTGGAGAGGTTTGTGGCCGGAGACCAGACTCCGCCGCGGTCGCGCACGAAGAAGTCGATGTGGTGGGGGTTGGCCGGCGAAAGCAGCGCCGTGATGAAGCTGTCGTTTGACGAGAGGCGGCCGTCCTTATGCGAGTACCACGACCAGGCGACCGTCTCGTTCCGCGGGATGCCGTAGCCTGCGAAGCTGACGTTCTGCTGGAAGATGGCGACGGGCGAGGGCGAGATGTTTGTGATGTTGGCAGCCGGAGGATAGACGTTGACGGAGGCGAACAGCTCGAAGCCGCGCGGGGCGTCGGGGGCATCGATGGTGTCCTGCCAGGCCAGGAACTGGCCGGCCTCGACGATGCCGTCGCCGTTAAGGTCGCGGTAGGTGACGGGGAGCGAGCAGTTCTGGCAGGCCACAGTGGCGGCAACCGTGAAGACCGTGTCGTTGTTTGGGGCGCTGACGTTGTGGCGGGAGATATTCTTGACGCTGTCGCTCAAAGTGACGGTGCCGGTGCCGTTCTTGGTGCGCTGCCAGGGCTCCGTGTGGAACGTGATGGCGAAGAGGTCCTCGGCGGCGAAATCCATCGAGAGCTTGACGTTCGGGTTGGTGGATGTGAGGATGTAGTCGTCGAGCACAATCGTGCTGGCGTTCGTGTTGGGAAGCCCTGATCCATGGCCGGCCGAGTAGGGCGTGATGTTCTTGGGGTCGTCCGGGTATTTCACGGGCGTGCCCACTCCTTTTTGGACCTGCTCCCATTTTCTGGTGGGGGTGCCCCGCGACGGGATGCTCCACGTGGCCGTCGTCCAGCCCTTGCGCCACAGCGCCCGGCCGCAGACGCGCGCGGTGGCGTGGAAGCGGAACTGTCCGACTTCGGGCGTGCCCACCGACCCGTCGCCCTTGATGTCTGTGGTGGGCGCCGGTGCTGCCCCGGTGAAGATGTAGCCGGGCTTTGGGCCTGTGCTGAAGTCGGTGTCCTCGCAGTCGCCGGAAAACGCCTTGCCGCGCTTCTCGCGGGTGTCGGAATAGACGTGGGGGGCAGTGTCTATCCACTGCTCTGTGCCGACGGCCTTGATCTCGTAGTCGAAGCTCTGGTTGGGGCTGATTGTGCCGTCGGCGAAGATCGTGAAGTTGAAGGGGTGGGCGCCGGCTTCGGCGGCTTTCTTTGAGGCGTGGAGCTGGAAGCTGGGCTCGCTTGCGATCCAGGCGTAATAGGTCTGGTTGCGGTCTGTGATGAAGATGTCGCTTTTCGACGCGCCGTAGTACCTGTAGCCGCCGAAGGTGATGGAGACGTTGCGGATGGACTGGATGGCGCCGCAGGACGTCAGCGGGTCGATGAGCTTGTCGAAGTCGGTGTCTGCCACGAGGGCGCTGCCGCTGATGTTGCATGGGCCAGTTACGGTGGTGGCGATGACTTCGTAGGTGAAGGAGAAGGCCGGCTGGACATACAGGGGGGCATAGTCACCGCCCACGCCTATGCCCTTGTTGTAGGGCAGCTCGGTGTCGCCGATGCCGTCGCCGTCTGTGTCGGTGCCGTTGTAGTCGGCCCAGAAGTTGCCGCCAAGGTACGCGCCCCCGACGATGTTCTGGCCGGGGGTCTTGTTGACGTTCCAGCGGTTTTGGCCCGAGGGGTTGTTGGCGTTTTGGCTGTTGTTGAAGTAATTGTCGAAGAACAGGTTGTTCGCCACGCCGTCATAGAAGCGGACGCCCTTGGCATTTTGGAGGAGGCGGTTGCCACGGACCGTGTTGTTGGTGTTCGAGGCGCCTGTCGCCATCCTGATGCCTTCGGAGTTGTTCGTGAGGTTGTTGTAGAGGACCAGATTGGCGTCGGTGTTTTCGAGGCGGATGCCGATGATGTTGTTCCACACGCTGTTGGCCTCGGCGCGGTTGGCGGCGGCGGAGCTGCTGCCGATGTCGATGCCCTTGCCGTTGTTGAAAACCGCGTTGCCTTTGACGATGAGGCTG
>CAYUKJ010000134.1:0-3283 GCA_964445245.1 uncultured Methanosarcinales archaeon
GGTCCCCCACAATCGAGCCTGCAAGACGGTCGAGCGCCCGGACCGCGGCGGCCCGCGCCTCCTCGTCACCCAAGAGCTCAGCCACGTCGAAGAGGGCCAGGACCGCCTCGCTGTTCCCGTCCGCGTAGATCGTCCGGTCGATGCGTGGGGCCTCTGCTCTCTTCCGCTTCACCTTGTCGAGCGCATAGTACGCCTCTGAGGCGTCCTGGCTCCCGTAAAAGCCCCCGCCGGGGTCCTCGAGGACCGCCAACAGATAGGTTTTCGTCTGGTTGACGACCGCCCGGTGCGAGGCGTTTCCCGTACGGGCCGCCAGGCGTGCGTATGCCATCAGCAGACGCGCGTTCGTGTCCAGCATCTTCTCATAGTGGGGCTTGGTCCAGTCGCGGAGCGTGCTGTAGCGGTGGAATCCCCCCTCGACGGGATCGGAGAGCTTGTAGGAGGACGCGGACCTCCTCCCCGGGGTCAATTGCCGCTCAAGGGTGAAGGCGACGCGCTCGGTGTTCGCGGTCGCCGTCATCTCCATGAGCGCCGCAAGGCCCAGGCCGTGGGGGAACTTCTGGCCTTCGCGCCACAACGGCGGCTTGTCCGTGAACCCGAAGCCCCCGTATTCATCGTCGAAGTTGTCGAGGAGGTACTTGAGGTAGCCCATGACGTAGTTGGCGACCTCGTCTTCTGTCCGGTTGAGGAGGGGCGCGGGGACATAACCCTCGGGCACGGAGGCCGAGAACGTGCGGTTCTGCATCAAGGCCACAGTCTTCTCCAGCGCATCCCGCAGGACCTCGGGCTTTCGGGGGCCGACGAAGCCGTATAGGCGCTTTCCGTCGGGGCCCAAGACGGTCGTCGAGGGCCAGCCACCCTCCAGGTACTGCCTGCGCAGGTCCGACCGGCGGTCCGCGTCGACAAAGACTGGGATGAAATGCTCGTTTAGGTACATATAGACCGTGGGGTGGTACAGGTAGTCCTCGCTCTCGTAGACGTGGCACCAGTAGCACCAGACCGCCGAGAGGACGAGAAAGACGGGCTTGCCCTGGGCTCTGGCCTCCTCGAAGACCTGGGGGCCGTACTCGCGCCACTCTATGAGGGGCTTCAATTCCTCGGAATGCTCGTAGGAGTACTCTAAGGCAAATGACGGGGGAGCCATGACAAGGCCCGCAATTAATAGGATGAAGGCTGCCTGCGCCATCTTTTTCCCGGGCTTTCTCTTTTGGCGCGAAAGCGAGCGGGTCTCCTGCAGGCAGGCCGCTGACAAAACGACGATGCCCAAACCTCCGAGGATGGGCTGGAGGGGCTGCACATAGGCGGCCACCGCAGTCATGCCAAGGAGCGCGACGAGGAGCTTGTTGCACAGCGCGCAGCTGTACCCGAAGACGCCGAGGGCGCCGCCGGCGCACGTCTTGCCATAGCCTTTCTGCCTTGAGGCTTCGCGCAGGCCCATGAACAGGCCCAGCAGGAGGGAAGTGAGGGCATAGAGCCCATAACCCCACCACTCAACGGCCGTCATCCGCGCAAAGGTCGGGTTCGGGATGAGGGCGGTCAGGAGGCCGAATGCCGCGGCCGAGCCCGCCGCCCATGCTGCTCCAATAATAACCGGTCGCGCCGCTCCACCCATGAATCGGCGTGGTCCGGGGTGCTATAAGAACTTTTTGGGTAGGAATTTTGGGTAGGAACATTGAAAGGGCCCGGTCTTTGGCGATCATTGAGCAGACATTTCCTTCACATCGGGCCCATTGGAACGACGTCGATGCGACCTTCGAGGTCGCGGACCTCCACCTCGCCGGCCTGCGCTGGCCGATAGGACCACAGCGAGTTCTTCCGGTACATGAGGTAAACACTTCCCTGGATGAGGCCTTGGCGGAGGAGGCTCTGGTAGCTCACGCTCTCCCTCCAGTGCGGGCAAAACAATATTCCCCGCTCGAGCAGTTGGGGCGCATACTTCTCCAGGACCGCGCCGTTCGCGAAGACGATGACGCCGGTTCCCTCGCGCTGAACCCCGTTGTCGACGTTCTGCGCGGACACGAAGACCATCCTGTGATAGAGCTCGATGACCGCGTCCAGCGTCGCGTCCGGGTGAAGGACGAGGACGTCGCAGGAGGGCGGGGTCACGGCCGTTCCAAGCAAAGGGCTTATTTAAATGTTGCTTTCGTTTAAAAAACGATTGAAAGGCCTAGAGGTCAATATCTTATGGTTAGTATCTTATATTCCCGTGTTCATCCATAAACTTGCCATCCTGTCCCAGATACATTCCTGCAACTTGCGCTGTCGACAAGTACTCCTCTTTTTCTCGCGGTCTAATGCTGTACATTTCAATCCTATCGAATGCAAATCTCCTTGTTTTACCCCAATTCTTCGAGAAACCAAACCAGAGAAATGTGGGATGTTCAGTATGAATGATTGCAGAAAGATTTTTCTTCCCCGCCGAAATGATACTACATCGATATTCTTTTCTTCTTCCAATAAGCGGTTTGTAGGCAAACTCAATAATCATTCCATCTTCCAATGTTCTTGGATCATAGTCAATTGGCTTGCTGTCGTCAGACAAGATTCTTGTCGTAGACGGGCCATAGTAGTCTGGAACCATGACCTTATGACAATGGGAGAACTAATATAAATCTTTCTGCCTCCGACCAATTGACGTCCTATGGCCCTGCCAGACCTGGTAGCCCAGAACCGTCCATTCCGAGGAACGCGCACTTATTCATAGCGGCCTCAATTGCCAGCGTTTATATCCGAAGCGGCGTTCACTCACCGAACATCCTGATTGCCCCGCCGACGAGGTCCCGCGCAACATCCTCCAGGTTCCGGCTGCTGCTGAAGACGTCCGTGGTGCTGGAGAAGTACTGGTTGCCCTCGTCGTCGTCACAAGAGACGGTCAATCTGTACGTGGAGGGCTTCAGGTATTGTGTGGTGAACCGGTAAACCCTCACCTGCCCGGGCATGCCCTGCAGTCACCATTTCTCGTGCAGCTTCCGCAGGCGGCCATGAAAAGGCTTGGACCTGTCATTGTGTATCCTCTCGTAAACCGTTTTTGCTGCCAGGATGAGCTCCATCGATTTGTGCTGGTCCTGCGACCAATTCCCAAGCTCGATCAGGGCGCGGAATCTCGGAAGAAAATCGCTGTATGGCTCTCTCGCGCTTTCCATTTGATGAGGCAGGTATCGAGCGTTGGCTTCGCCGATGGCAACGCCTTCTTCTTCCGTACGACGCCGTGGCTTATAAACATTTTTCTTATCTCTTTCCGGCCGGGAATACCCCGGGGCTGAGTTCAACGAAGACCCGGGGATGA
>CAYUKJ010000135.1:0-3272 GCA_964445245.1 uncultured Methanosarcinales archaeon
GGGCGCCCAGCAGAAAGGCGATGAAGAGCAGGATGGTGCGGTACATCAAACCCCCGAATTGTCACCCCTATGTGGGAGTCCTAGTATTTAAGCTTATCGTTTAGATACTACTTTAAAATAAGAACTTTAAAATGACTATATGGTAATAAACTTGGGAGAAATTTAAAAAGGCTTTAAAAGTTCCCAGCCGCATGCCCATGAATGAAGGCATCGAGGTCCAATACCTGGGGTGCGACGCCGCATCCCTGCGCCAAACCCTCCAGAGAGTCATGGCATCCCCTGCCCGGCGCATGCTGTTCGCGACCCGGACGATGGGCACAGTCATCGGGATGATGGCTGAAGACCGGCCAGGCGAAGGATTTTACCTTTCAAGGGCCATGCTGCTGGGGGAAACAAACCCCAAGACTGGCGAGTATGCCGTCGAATTCAAGCCGGATTTCCTGGTCCGGGAGGGCGAGGTTCTGGAAGCGTACTTGCTCCGATGAGGCTGCCGCGCCCTACTGCACGGTCAGCTTGATCTTCTCGGGGTCATACTTCCAGTCCGCGGGGAGGCGGCCGACCCGCTTGTAGTACGTCGAGAGCCGGAGGATATTCGACTCGGTGCGCCGGATCTCGTTCGTCCCGCTGATGCTCGCGGCCCTCACGCGCGTCCTCTTCTTCGTACGTGAATTAGTAACTGTGAAGTGGCAGCAAATGCGAAGGTTTATATATTGGTGAGACATCTATAGAGCCATGTTGCGCTTCGTCTTGGACGATCCTGAGGGATTGTTCGTGAAGTTGGCCAGCCCCAGGGGCTCGCCGGAGACCCTGGATGGCCTCCTTCAGAACCTTGGAATGGATGTGCCAAGCGTCGGTGTAGCGGCCGCCCGCGCGGTTGTCCCAAGGCAGTATGGTAGTGGCGAGTTGCCGCTGCTACCTCCGCTGAAGGAGGCCAGCTTCTATTGGAATTCCGACGGTCAGCGATACTGGGGAAATGTGCACCTCAAGGTCGATGAAAGCTTCTTGTCCGTGGACGCTGCCGTCGAGCGGATGCAGGCGGCGCTCAGGGAGAGCGGGGGCATTCCGGCAAACCAGGCCGTGCTCATTGTGTACGACAGGGAACCTTTCTTCCGGGTATCTGTATGGTGCCCTCCAACGCTTGAAATTGCGTACGGCTCAGGCGGGACTGCGAGGCGCAGTGTGACCAACGTCGAGCATCTGCAGACGGACATGGAGCGCTTCTTGGCTGTCGTCGAAAAGTGCGTCAATGCCTGCTACGACGGTCCGACTCCGGACGTCGACTACCGGGTGTACGCCACCTAGGGCGACGAGTCTACGTCACCGTCAGCTTGATCTTCTCGGGGTCATACTTCCAGTCCGCGGGGAGGCGGCCGACCCGCTTGTAGTATTTCGCAAGGCGGTAGATTTTCGACTCTGTGAGCTGGAGGCCGCGCTTGGCAGTCATGTCCTTCTTGTTCTCGGCCATGTGCTTGCGGATGAGGATGGAGCGGCGCATCATGGCCATCAGGTCCTCCGGGATCTCGGGGAGGAGGCTCTTCTCCTTGAGGATGCCGTGGACGCGCTTTTTCGTCGTGAGGCGGACGCTGGGGACGCCGTAGGCGTCGCGCAGGAGCGTCCCGATGCTGGAGGGACGCTTGCCTTCCTTGGCTAGCTTGACGACGAGCATCTCAATCTCCTTGGCCTTGATGGGGACCCAGGCGGGCTTCTGCGGAGCCGAGGGGCGCACCGACCCCGACTTGCCCTTGCGGCGGCTGTACATGCGTGCCATGGACGTACTCCGGATGCCAAGAATCAGGTCTCGGATCCAGTCTTCGCGAGCCATCCCGGGCGGGCCCGGACACCGGCGAAGCTTTGAGCGGGGAGAGTCGCGGCCGCTTTAAAAACGTTTTGCTGGTGGGGGGTTAGTAGAAAACGTCTTGTGCCGCCACCCTTAAGGGCGAGCCATGGCGCCTCGTATTGGGCGCTGCAGCCAGGGGGACATGCCCCCTACGGGGATGGGTGCCCAGCGCGACAAACATCTCGACGGCGAGCAGGGTGGCGGCACACCAAAAACTTTCAACGCCCCGTTGGCGGGCCACAAACCTTTTGAAGGGTGGCTGGTGCTGGTCCTTCATGATTGCGCGCCTCCCAGGGATTCTCCTCCTGGCGTCTCTTCTCGTCGTGAACCCCTGGGCCCTGCGGGAATTCTCGACGGACCATGAGCTCCTCCCGGCGACCGTCCGCAACATCTATGCGCTCGATGGGCTCATTCTCGTGCTCGGGGCGCTGGCGCTGTGGCAGGGGCCGAGGCTTTCTCGCCGCTGGGCGTTCTTGACGCCTGCGGCCCGGGCCTGGATCGTCGGGACGGGGGCCGCCGGGTTGTGGCTCGCCTTGGTGCTCCTGCATTTTCTGACGCTGCGCACCCGGTTCGCACGGCTGTTCCATACCGGAATCGAGGGCTCGATCCCCTCAATTTATTCCGTCCTCCTCTTTGCCGCGGCGTCGTTGGTGGCCTGGCAGCTTGGCGCGCGGAGGCGGCGCGTCGCCCTGGCGTCACTCACCCTTTTCTACCTTGCCCTTGATGAGGGCTTCGAGTTCCATGAGCGCCTCTACACCTGGCAGGCCCTCCTCATCTGGGGCGTGCTTGGCGCCGTCCTATTCGTCTCGCTATGGCCCACCCTGCGGGTGCGATGGCCAATTGCCCTCTGCGCCGCGTTCGTCCTCCTGGGACTGGGCCTGGACCTTGGAGGCACCCACTGGCTTGAGGCGCGGCTGCCCTTGGCCGAAGGGCGGCTGTGGCGGGTGCTTGAGGACTCCTTCGAGGTTTTGGCCTCCTCGACGCTGCTCGGGCTGCTCTCCTTCCAGAAATCGCTTCAGAAGGCCGGGCGCCTTTCTGTCATGCCCAGAAGCGCCGGCTCCGTGCCTTAGAGGATATGGTCATCCGGATGGTGCGGCGCTGGCTTGGTGCCGTAGATGAGGGCCTTGTCGTAGGGGGCCACGACGGCGTCTGGCTCCAGGGGTGCTGGGGGCTCATACCGGGGCGGCGGCAGCGAGTCAAGCACCAGGATCCAATCTAATGACGCCGGCTGCGGCGGGGGCGGAATCGGCGCATCAGGAGATCCGCCTGCCGAAACGAGCGCGGCCAAGGACGCCGTAGACGCGAGGATGCGGGCTGGTTTCATGATCTGGGGGTCTGCTGTGCGGCCCGCTTCTGCCAGCACTGCTATAAATCCTTTTTGTTTAAGACCCGCCCAAGAACTTTCTACTCGACGTCGATGGCGCCCAACAGGTCG
>CAYUKJ010000136.1:0-3255 GCA_964445245.1 uncultured Methanosarcinales archaeon
CACACGACACTTCCTTAAGCGCAACGAGGATAATGATATAGAGGACGCCAAGGCCCGCCACGACGGGGACGAGGCCGAACCCATCGGGGGAGGCTGCCCAAAGGACGCTCCCGACGGCGAGCGCGGCGGCTGCGCACTTTACGGACGCGGACCACGGAAAGACGCCGCCGACGCGCCTCGACAGGAACAGGATAAGGGCGAGGGCGCCGGCGCCCGCGCAGAGGGTGGTCGCCCCCGGAGACCGCGACCATCCCTGCCATGACCGCGAGGGATATGCGCAGACCCGAAATCCCCATGACGACGCTGGAAAGGATGCTGGCGAGCGCGAGGCCCAAGGATCCGAGGACGAGGAGGGCGAGCGCCGGGCCGCCGGCCCGGTAGGGCTCCCCGAAGAAGAGCGCCATGATCGCCGGGGCCGCCGGGATGACGAGGGCTGCAAAGGGGAGCGAGAACAGGAGGAAATAGCGCGTCGACTGGCGCGCGATGCGCCGGATCTCGGCCATGTCCTGCTTGGCGTGCAGGGCGACCACCGTCGGGAACAGGACAGTGCCGAGGCTTTGGAACAGGAGGGCCGGGGCCTTCGCCAGGTTGAGGGCTGCGGCATACTGGCCCGTGAGCGCATCATCGCTTGTGAGGGCCTTCAGGAAGAACAGGTCGAGGCTTGAGGCGAGATTGATTAGGATCGAGACCCCCATGAAGGGGAGGGCCAAGATAAAGAGGCTGCGGAGCGTGACGCCTCCGTCTGGCCCGCCTTGCGGCGCGCGGAAAGAGACCCGGAGCGCCACCCAGGCCAGAATGGGCGCGACGGCAAAGCCCAGGACCGCCCCGGAGATGCCCAGAGGCGTCAGGGCCAGGGCGACGACGAAGAAGGCCTTGGCCAGGGCATAGACGACCTTGGCGGCCGCGTCGCTGGTGAACTTCCGGAAGCCTTGCACAACGCCAAGCAGGCTGCAATAGAGCCCATACGCGGGGATGAAGAGCGCGCTCAACCGGAGGTACGGGACCAGCGACGGGTCGCCGAGGAGGCCGGCAACGAGGGGGGCAGCAAGGGCGAAGAGACCCCCGACAGCGATGCCGCCCCCGACCAGGAGCCAGTTCGAGAGGCGTTCGGCCTGCCTCGCAGAGGCCTTCCCTGCCGCGATGACCTGGCTTGCCGCGCGGGGCGTGCCGGTGATGAGCATGATCTGGAACAGCGCGAGGATGGAGAAAATGATGCCAAGCACCCCGTACCTTTCCGGCCCCAGGAAGCGGGCCAAAAGGATGTTCATCACGTAGGCTGAGAGCAGGAAGACGGCCTGCGCGACCATCAGGGAGACGGTGCCTTTGACGACTTTGAGCGGCATAAGGGACGTGGACTCCGGGGCGGGACGGGCCTTTGCCTTTAAATGGATTGTCTCTTTTTCCCCTGGCGGCTAGACAGAATCAGGGGGCGCCGTCCGGCCCCGCCACATCCCCAGGGCATGGGCCCACAGGAGGGGGACGGTGAGGGGCGCGAGGGCCACGAACAGGAGGAGTTTTTTCTGGGATGTCCTGGCGTATTTCCTGCAGATCGTGAAGAACCGGTAGGCTGGGACCAAGGGGAGGAGCCAGGGCCGGCGCACGATGGGCTCCGTCTTGAGGGCGATGCTCCGGCGATTGAGCATGCTGGTAAAGCCTATCCAATATTGGGTCTTGAGGGCCGCCCCGAAGCTGGCGGTGTTGACGTGCCTCACCAGGATTTTCGGCTCGAACCAGATCTTGACGCCCGCCTTGCGGAGGCTCCAGCAGAAGAACTGGTCGGTGCTGCGCCGCCGGGACGGGAACTTCGCGTGGCGCAAGACCTCCGCCCGGACGCCGAGGTTGCTGGTCATGGCATTGTCGACAAAGCCGGCCGGGACGCCGCGGTGGAAGTCAGTGAATTCCGTCAGGTAGAGCGCCCAGCCGACGGGGTTTTTGGGGTTTGCCACTTCGGTGGAGCCGCCGACGGCCTCGTGCTCCTTGAGGAGGCGCGCCATCTTGCTCACCCAGCGGGGCTCGACGACGCAGTCCGTGTCGGTGAAGAGGACGTATTTCCCTTTCGCGGCCTCGATGCCGAGGTTGCGGCTGACGCCCGCGAAGGTCTGCGCGTGGCGGCTGATGACCCGCACGTCGGGGTGGTGGATCCGGATCAGGTGCGCCAGCGACGGCCGCGAGCTGTCCACGACGATGACCTCGAAGGGGACTGTCCCTGTCTGGCGCTTGAGGGAGCCTAGCGTCCGCAGGATCGTGTCGCGCTGGTTGTAGGAGGGGATGACGACGGAGACTGGGGGGATGAGGGCCATGGCGGCAATTACTTCGGCCTACCGGAAGAGGTTTTTGGCGGCGCGCGCCAGGCTTCTGGGGTCGAGGAGGATATTGGAGTACATCTGGTTGGCCAGCGGGCAGGCGCAGCGCTTCTCATGGATGAAGCGCCGGACCTCTTTGGCCTTTGGGCCCCGCCAGATTCTCCAGAAGTCGAAGCCGGCGTCGCGCAGGTTGCCCATCGACTGGCTGTAAGCGAGGATGGCGCAGGGCCACACGTCGCCGTACGGCGAGATATGGACGTTCGATACGCCACCGTAGCACGGGATGACCTGGCGCTTCTCCCGCAGGATCCGGACGACAAGGTCGTAGTAGACGAGGCGGAATGACATCGTGATGCGTGCGAGAAATTTCCGCTTTTTCATCTCGGACCGAGTCTTGTCCTGGAATCTCTTGATGGCGCGGGCGTATTGGTCCCAGCTGGGCGTGATGTCCATCTCATTCGAGAAAAGCTCAAGGCGGTTCTCGGCGACCTCCGAGATGTAGCTGTCGGCCCCCAGCGTCTTTTGGGCGTAGTCGGCCGTCTCTTCGAGGGAGCCGATGGAGAGCTTGCTAACGACGGTGCCCAGGCCGATGTGGAGGCCCGGGTGGTCTTTTTGGACCTCGCGCAGGAGGGCGACGGTCTCGAGGACTCGGTCGAAGTTGCCGGGGACACCGCGGATGTAGTCGTGCTTTGCGCCGACGCCGTCGAAGCTGGGCTTGATCGTGAAGGGGATGCCGCGGCCGTCGGCCTCGAGGATCTCCATGATGCGCCGGACCTTCTCGGCGATCGGCTTTGGGGCCAGGGCGTTGGTGGGGCAGTGGATGATGGCGGGCGAGAGGTATTTGCATGCGAGCGCGACAATCTCCGGCAGGTCCTTGCGCAGGAACGGCTCTCCGCCGGAGAGGTTGAGGAAGTAGACGTGCCCGATCGACTTGAAGAACTTCTCGATCTCC
>CAYUKJ010000137.1:0-1106 GCA_964445245.1 uncultured Methanosarcinales archaeon
ACCTTTGCTTGGCGGAAAAAGGCTTCGGCTTCACCGCCGGCGACGTCATCGAAAAAATTCCTGCGGTCCTCAAAGACTTTTTGGGCATTGCCGCATAAGGCATAAATAGGCCGGGGCCTTTCCTGTATCCGTATGCCTCCCGCCATCATCGAGTACGTCTGCTACGCGAACGTCATGCGCAGCCCCATTTACGAGCAGGTCACGAACGCCTTCGTCAAGGAGCGGGGCCTGGACGGCAAGGTTAAAGCCGTCTCCAGCGGCCTGACCGTTGAGCGGTTCAACGCGCGGCAGTTCGAGCTGGATGACATCGCCATGTACTTCGACTTGGGCCTCAAGCTTCGGCCCCACCTCCCCGAGCACGCCGCCTTCTTTGACGAGCTGGACCACACGCTGCACAACCACAAAGTCCTGCCCTTCGATGCGCTCGTGGACGCCGCCTGCAAGAGCCGCGCCCTCGTGGACGCATACTGCGCTGCTATGCGGGACGAGGCGCTCCGCAGCGCGGGTCTGGACGCCTTCTGCCGCCCTCAGACACCCACACGGCGCCGCCCCGACGTCACTCACGTGGTCGCCCTCTCATCCAAGTACGTCGCCCCGCTCCAGGCGATCTATGACGGGGCCGGCGTCCCCATCGTGTCCGTCGCCGACTTCGGGACGCCGCCTGCCGCGATGGGCTTTTCGCTCAGGGAATTCGAGGCCGTCGTCGAGGCGGCCAACGACCAGGTCCCGAGGGTCCTGGCGCATTTCGGAATCGTCTGAAAACGGCGCAACGCCATCACTTTCGTCGCTTGAGGCGCGGGCCTGTAGCGGTTTCCAGACTCGGGATGACTGTTAAGATTCAAAATCGTTATATAGCAGACTGTCTTGAAGGCCCGCATGGCGCGGCGCCCACGACTCCAGGGGCATTGGTGGATTGCGCTAGTGCTCGTCCTGCTCTTCATAGTTCTCCTCAGCGCCAAGACCCGAAAGGCTGAATTCCCCGAAAGCGCACCTTGGGGAAATACGACCGGCCAAGCGCCGTCTGAGCCCGCCTACAACCCCGCATCTGACACCCGCAGCGGCGAGCGCCTCAAGATGGCCGCCACGCAGCTGGAGGCCCGCGACAT
>CAYUKJ010000137.1:1116-3251 GCA_964445245.1 uncultured Methanosarcinales archaeon
GTCCCCCGCCACGAATTCATCCCGGAGGGTGAGCGCGGGTTCGCGTACGCCGACCACCCTGTCCCCATCGGGCACGGCCAGACGATCTCGCAGCCCTACATCGTCGCCCTCATGACGCAGGCGGTCGCCGCCCAGCCCGGCCAGAAGATCCTTGAGATCGGCACCGGGTCTGGCTACCAGGCCGCCGTCCTCGCGGACATCTCCGCAAAGGTCTATACGGTCGAAATCGTCCCCGAGCTCGCCGAGCGCGCAGCCTGGACGCTTGCCCGCCTCGGCTACACGAACGTCTCGGCCCGGGCCGGCGACGGCTATGACGGCTGGCCTGAGGCTGCGCCGTTTGACGCCGTCATGGTCACGGCCGCCGCCAATCACGTCCCGCCCCCCCTCCTGGCGCAGCTGGGGGAGGGTGGTAGGCTCATCATCCCGCTCGGCCCGACGACGTCGTTTCAGACCCTGACGCTCATCACGAAGCGGGGTGAGGCCTACGACACCGAGTCCCTCACCGGCGTCCGGTTCGTCCCGCTGACGGGCAAGGCGCTCGAGAAGGAGGAGTGATGCGTCAGCGGGCGCAAGCCCACGCGGCCGCATAGCACAGGCCGGCCCCGGCAAAGACCGCCGCATAACCGAATTCAATCGCGAGCAGGAACGCGAAGGCCGCTCCCGTGACGGTCGCCGCCCCGTTGAGGGCCCAGGCCCACGCCGTCTGCGAGGGCGCCTTCGCAAACCGGCGCAACCCAGCTGGAAACGGCATCCCCAGGACAAAGCCAACGGCAAGCAAGAGGATTATGAGCGCGCCGTACCGGGCAGGACCAGGCCACGCCAGGCCAGCCTCAAGCCCTGCGCCGAGCCCCGCCGCCAAGACGAGGGCACAGGCGGCGGCCGCAAGCAGGACCCTTCGCCACGTCGTGCCTGACAGCCTGGTGGACACGCCAGCGCCCACACCCGCCCCGGCGAGGAGGACGGCTATGACGAGCGCGACGGCCAGGGGCGGCGCGATCCAGAGCCCGAGCCGGTGGATGAGCCCCACCTCGAGGAAAATGAACCCGACGCCGAGGAGGACGAAATAGAGCGCGGCCTTTGCGGGAAGTTTTTCTGGGCTCTTAAAGAGGCGCAGCGGCCCCAGGATGAAAAGGAGCGAAAGGACGAGTGCCTGGAGAAGCAGGAAGACGACAAGCACCCCTCCGTCGAGAAACGGTTCCCAGGAGCCTCGCTTTGCGCGCAGGAGCCCCGGCAATTTCCCGAGGGTCGCGAAGTTGGCGAAGAATGGCCGGTCGTCCGTGGCCGGGCGCACATCGAAGAGATAGCCGCGCGCAAACGCCTCCGGATCGTCGAGTAGGCCCCTGACGGCGTCAAAAAAGACCGGGCCCGGATAGCGGTTGAATTGGTTGGACTCTTCCGCGCGCATGCCCGGCAGGAACACAAGGTCATACTGCCGCGCTCTGGCGAATTTGCGGATCTTTTCCAGCTCATCGGGCGACCAGGGCCGGTTCTTGACGAGGATGGTGGCGGTCGTGAGCGACCGGAACACTGCGAGGCGGGTCTCCAAGTCCGGAAAGACACTGAGGGCTGCGGCGATGACGCGCAGCTCCTCGCGGGGCGGATTCGCGAGGTAGCGGGTCACAACGAGCAGACCGTCCTCCTCCAGGGCGTTCTGGTACGACCGGAAAGCCTCCACCGTGAGGTCGGCGCTGTCCCCCAAACCGGAAGGGCCGGCCGCGAGGGGGTCGCCCGAAAGACCGACTATGACTGCGTCATAGCGGCGGGAAGCCTGGGCCAAAAGAACGCGGGGATGCCCGCTTCTCACCTGCGTGCCGTATTCGTCAGCCAAAATCGATGCCAGCGCGGGGTTCGCCTCGACCGCTTCGGCCGACGCAGCGAAGGCCTTGGCCATCCCCAAGTCGAGGCCGCTACCGGGCGACACGACGAGGACGCCCGGCTTATCTCTAAGCTGGTACACAATGGCGTGGGGCAATGCACGATAGACCTCTGCGGGAAGGTTCCCCACGCTACCGATGGCTACCCCGTCGAGGGAAATGCCCTGCTGTCTGGGGAGACGGGCAGCCGTTCCGAGGGCAAGGCCCGGCGCGAAATAGTAGGCGGGGCTGTCGAAGGCGTCGACGCGGCCCATCGGCGTG
>CAYUKJ010000138.1:0-3242 GCA_964445245.1 uncultured Methanosarcinales archaeon
GTGAACATCACCGACAAGGATGGGCAGGGGGTGATTGCGATCGAGTACTATTCACGGGAGGATGCGGCGCGCATCCTCGACCGCCTGGGATTGCCCGAGGAACTGGGATGAAAAACCCCGCCGTGCGGCGGGGGGGGGGCTGTGGGGGGCGTCTACGAACGACGACAACGGAGTCTACTTGTCGTCCTTCTTATCGTCCTTCTTGCCTTTCTTCTCCTTCTCGCGCTCCTTCTCGTACTTCTTCATGAGTTCCTCTTTCATCTTCCTGCCTTCGGGCGTGTCGTAGGGTTCGACGTTGAACGGTTCGCGTCTGGCCTTCTCGCACTTCGGGCACTTCGGCTCCGCGTGCGTCATTTCCATCTCCATCATCGCGCCCGATTCCTCCATCTTCTTCATCTCTTCGGGTGTGAGGTCGAGAGGTTTTCCTTCCTCCAAGCGCTTCTTGAGGAAGGGGATGACATGGGCGAAGACATAGGGCTTGGGTTGGCCATCCTCGCCCTTCTTCAGTCCGGGGCACTCCGGGTTGCGGCAGACATAGGCGTCCCAGTAGACCTTGCCATCCTGCGTGAACGGCGCGCGCTTCTTCTTGTCGCTATCTGCCTTGATCTCAAGGACTTCGGCGCCTTCATCCTCGCAGATGAAGGTCCAGGGGAAGTTCTTATAGGTGGGCGGCGGGGACCCCAGCAGCCACGAGAAGATCCAGATCCAGACGCCCAGAATAGCGAGGACCAGGACGCCGGCGATGATCTTATTCTTCTTCCAAGCACCCCCGCCGCCACCGGCGCTCCGGCGCGCGGCGGTCACCACTCTCCGCTTCTTACCCATCAGCGAGTCCTCGCCCTGGGGCGCAAGACTTCCCGCAGAGCCCCAGCCAAGATTCCATGGTTGTGCCGCGTCCTCATTGTCCGAAGCGGCTTGTGTCTGTCAACCAAAAAAGGCGGGACGCGCGAGGTTCGATGAATCCGCTTGACGGGTTCATGGGCCTTCCTATAATCGGCCTTATTCCGGATGCTGGCTCTGCAGGCAGCCTGAACGATGCGGAGTCGCCCCTGTCCCGCGTAAGCGCGCCGAGGAACGTGGCCATGCCTGAGATTCCAGACCCGCATACGATACGACCGGAGGAGGAGCAGACCCCCCGCGAGAGGGCCATCAAGATCCTGTCCGACTACCGGCGCGAGATCGCAGCCGTTCTGCTCGTCCTCCTCGGCGGAGGCGTCATCTATGCCTATGCGCAGCATGCGCAGCGAGCGGCCGAGGCGAGGGCTTGGGAGGCATTCTTCCTCGCGGAGTATGAGTCGACGGGGCAGTCGGAGGCGCGCCAAGCCGAGCGTCTAGGGAAGGCCTGGAAGGAGCACGAGAACGCCCAGGCCGCGTTCTATGCGGCGCTCCGGCAACTCCAGGTGCTCCTGGCGGCGGGCGAGACAGACAAGGCGGCGACGGCGGCGCGAGAGTTCCTGCAGCGAAATGGGCAGCATCGCCTTGCGCCCCAGGTGCGCCTGATCCTCGCCAGGGCACTCATGGCCAAGAGGTCCTACCGCGAGGCCCTGGCCGAACTGAATTCCATCCCTGGGATCCCCTACCTCGAACCGGCCGTTCGCCTGGCCCAAGCGCAATGCCTGGAGCAGGAGGCGCTGGCCTCGGATTCCAGCAACGCGCCGGAGTACAAGCAGCGCCTGGAGGGAGCCCGCGAGGCCTACCTGCGCGCCGACGCACGCCGAGAGAAGGATTGGCCGCAGGGGTTGACGGACCTCGCGTCATTCTCTCTCGTGCTGCTGCAGGACCGCATCGCCAATCCGCAGGCGTCGCCGCCGCCTCCCGCGCCTACCGATCCGGAGAAGAAGGCGACTGCTCCCGACGCGCCCAACCCCGGCGCGGCTACGCCCGCACCGGCGGTTCCCCCCAAGACCGCCCCTGCAAGCCCCGAAGGTGAAGGCAAAGCCCCTCCGGCAGACAAGTAGAGCACCGGGGTCGCTGCGCCGTCTCCCGCTCTCCCCTCCCTTCTCGTTTGGCGCCTTGCCCGACGCAGCCTTGCCATTCCAGGTTCTTCTCGGGATAATGAGCTTCGCCGTTGGCGAAGAAGAGAGAATCTACCATCAAGGGGGCCCCCATGCCTGTGCGCAAGGCGAGCGTGTCGCGCCAGACCAACGAAACGAGAATCAACCTGTCTCTGAACCTCGACGGTCGGGGCGAAGTCGCGGCGCGGACCGGAATCGGCTTCTTTGACCACATGCTGACGCTCCTGTGCCGGCATGCGCTCTTCGATCTGTCGCTGGAGGCCCAGGGCGATACCCAGGTCGACGGGCATCACACGGTCGAGGATGTGGGCATCTGTCTTGGCCAAGCCATCGCCCAAGCCGTGGGAGACAAGAAGGGAATCACCCGCTATGGGGCCATGCTGGTGCCCATGGAGGAAGCCCTGGCGCGTGTGGTCGCAGACTTCTCCGGCCGCCCCCACCTCGCCTACCGTGCGCCGATGCCAACGGAGACCGTCGGACAGTTCGATACGAGCCTGGGCCAGGAGTTCCTCCGCGCGCTCTGTGTGCACGCCGGCCTCAATCTGCATGTAGATCTTCTTGCTGGCGGCGATGCGCACCACTGTCTGGAAGCGATCTTCAAAGCTGTCGGCCGGGCGCTGCGCCAGGCACTCACCCTGGACGCGCGCGAGCCTGGAGTGCCCTCGAGTAAGGGGGTGTTGTAGGCCCGCCGGCGCTTGGCGTCTCTCCCCGCTGCCGGCCGCTCGAACCGGCATTCCCGCAGTCGGCATCGCCACGTTCTCTGGCGGCAGATCTGTGTCGGTGAGATCCCATGGACAACCTCGGCCTCTACGTCCACATCCCATTCTGCCTGCAGCGGTGCGGCTACTGCAGCTTCGTGAGCTCGGTGTATGACGCGGCGCGAGCCGAGCGCTATCTGGAGGCGCTCGGGGTGGAGTTGTCCGCACGAGCGCGGGGGCTTGCCCCCAGGACGATCTACATTGGGGGTGGCACGCCGACCAGTCTCCCGACAGGGCAACTGGCGAGGTTCCTGGATGGGATGCATGCATCTCTGGACCTCACCCAGGTCGAGGAGTTCACGATCGAAGCCAACCCAGGGACGCTGCGCCTGGACAAGATCCGCCGTTGCCGCGAAGCCGGTGTCACGCGCATGAGCCTGGGCGTGCAGACCTTTCACGCCGGCGGCCTCGCGACCCTCGGGCGCCATCACAGCGCCCGGCAGGCCCGTATGGCTGTGGCCATGTTGCG
>CAYUKJ010000139.1:0-3221 GCA_964445245.1 uncultured Methanosarcinales archaeon
TTCGCTTTGGCCAAATCGGCTGCCTCGACTCTCGCCGAGCCGTGGCGCAGGTCCTTCATCGTCTTCGAGATCCGCCCCCATTTCACTGGTGGGGTGGCTTCGGGAAAGCGCCCGGTTCCGTCACCCCGCCAGCCGACGGTTTTTTCTGAGCCCGCCGTTGCGGAAGCCTCAGATCCATGGAGATGACCGGCAATCACGGCGGCAAGAAGTACGACTGCGACCGCTGGACCGGTGCGCATTGGTTCACTCCCTTTGAAGGCCTGTACCATAGTCTCTATACGGCGCACAAAGATGACGAGACATGACGCGTTATAGTATATGGCAGAAGAAACAGATGGTCAAGCCCGAAATCGACCTCTTTGTGGAACGGGAGGGACGAGCCGTTCGACAGGCTCACGGCCCTGAGCCGCGTCGAAGGGCTCCGTCTCGTCCGTAACTCGTGGGCGGCTGATGCGGAGATCAGCCCTCCCATCCCTACAATCAAAATCAATCGTGACGCGCCACTAGCCGTCCGGTCGCACCGTCGCATCCTCTGTTGCCACGGGCGGCGAGTCGACGCTCGCGCGTGCGGCTGGGCATCACAGGTCGCAGATCGCGAGCTTCTGCGACAGGCTGCCATTGGCTTGCTCGAGTTTCTCCCGGCTGGAGAGGACGCACACCGCTGCCTGGCGGAAGGCCGGGGCGAGGTGCTCGGCGCTGGCGCGGCGGATGTCCTCGCCTGTCAGGGAGAGAAGGCGCTCGAGGAACGCTTGGCGGAAGGCCGTGGTCTCGTGGCCGAGGTACCGGCCTAGGGCCACGCCGACGGCTTGGCCCGGACGGATCGGCCGCTCGATGGTCTTCACGCTGCCGATGATGGCCTGCTCCACGGCGGCCGGCGTCAGATCCATATCTTGGGCGACGTGCTCGAAGACGCCGGCGTAGGTCTCCAGCGTCTCGCGGATGCAGGGATCTCGGTAGCTGGAGAACGAGAAGAAGCCGCTCGCGCCGCTGTAGCCCGCGTGCGCGCCGTAGGCGCCGCGCTTGGCGCGAATCTCGTTCCAGAGGTGGCCGTAGCTCAGGTTCAGCCCGAGGAGGAGGAGGGCCGGCGCGTCCGGATGGTCCGCGGGGAGCGTGGGCCAGACCGCAGCGACGAATGCCACGTCCGCCGGCGCGGCAATGCCCTCGGCCGCAGCCCGCAGGCCCGCGAAGGTCGATTCCTCCTCCGGGACGGCCTCCTCCCGCAGGCCCGCGAGGAAGCGGCCGAGCCAGGAGCGCACGGCCTGCTTCTGGGCGTCGTCGCCCACGAAGCTCGCCACCACGCGACCGCGTGTGAGCAGGAACCGCTGCAGGCGCTGGAGGCGCTCCACGAGCGCATCCGCCTCCTTGTCGAAGACCTTGGCCAAACGGTCGAAGTGGCGTACCTGCGTGATGCCGCCGAGGCGCTCGGCCAGGGCGCCGTTGCGCGAAAGATGGCGCATGGCGTAGAGCGTGGCGAAATGGCTGCCCCCCGGGATGATATTCGCATGGCGATACACCTTGCCCTGCAGCACGACGTCCTTGAGGCGCGTCCTGTCCGTGAAGTCCGGCCGCAGAAGGCGGTCCTCCAGGACCCCGAGCATATCCGCGAGCTTGCGGTCCAGGGCCTTCGTGTACACGGTGAGGAAGGGCTGCACGTGCCGCGGGTCGTCCATGCGGCCGCTCGCCGAGGCGTGGGCACCCACGCCCCCCGTGCAGGCGGCCTCCCGTTCGGCCATGGCCGCATAGTCGAGGCCCGCGGCGCCCATCTTGGTGAGCGCTTCGGCGAAGAGCGGTACGTCGTCTACCAGGGCGTCGTCCAGGCCGCGGAGATCGAAGGCGATCTGGACGTAGTTCACGCCGTTGGCGAAGACGTCCGTGAAGAGGCAAGGCCGGCCGCGGATCGTCTCCTCGGCGGTCGGGAGGCTGGAGGCTTGGCGCGGTACGTCCGTGAGCGCGAGGCGCGGCAGGGTGGCGAGCTGCTCCGGCGTGTTCTCCCCCGACTGCATGGCCTCGAGCTCGGCCGCCTCCCGGCGGATCGTCTCCAGCTCCGCGGGACGCAGGGCCGCCTTGCGCGCCGCCATGGATTGCCGCAGCTCCGCCTCCTTCCGGGCCATGTAGTCGCGATCCGGCACGAAGGTGTGCGTCGTGTAGTGAGGGTTCGCGGCGAGCAGGCGCTCCAGGATGGTCTCCAGGAAGCGTGGTTCGGATCCGTAGCGTCGGCGCAGTTCCCCGAGGTGTTCGTTCAGGCGCAGGTTGTGCAGGGGATTCCCGTCGTACAGCCAACTGCTGTACACGCGGTCCATGAGCCGCAGGGGGTACATGGACTGGATCTCGCGGGCGCTCATCTCCAGGCGGTGCAGCGCGGCCTCGATCTTCTCCCGATTCAGGCCCTGGCGCGCCTCGCGGCTGCAGACCTCGCGCACCAAGGCCTCGATCCGAGGGGCGTGTTCGGCCTCGGAGCCCTTGAGGCCCGCGGTGAAGTACGTGTCCCTCTGGTGGTCGTTGTAGCCCGAGGGGGCGAGCTCCTCGCCGAGCTTGCTGTCGATGAGCGTCTGGCGCAGCGGCGAGGCCGCGTTGTCCAGCAGGTAGTGCTCCAGGACCTGCAGAGCCAGCGTCTCGACGGCGTTCGTGAGGTCGTTGGTGAGGAAGGTGAGGACGACCGCGGTCTTGGCCCCGGTTTCTTCCTGCGGGCCGACGGGGTAGGGGACGGATTCCCGCCGCGGCTCGAGCCAGCGCGGCTGGGGGCCGATCGTCGTGTCGACGCGGATGCGCCGGCAGCGCGACAGGTACTCCCGGTCCAGGAGCGCCAGACTCCTCTGGACCGGCAGGTTGCCGTAGAGGAGGATCAGGGCGTTCGCCGGGTGGTAGTAGGTCCGGTGGAAGTCGCGGAAGCGTTCGTAGGTGAGCCGGGGGATGGCATCCGGATCGCCGCCCGAGTCCCGGCCGTAGGCGTTGTCCGGGAAGACGCCGGCCGAGGTCTTGCGGTAGATGATGCCGTCGAGGTCCGAGTAGTTGCCCTTCATCTCGTTGTAGACGATGCCCTTGATGATGAGCGGGCTCTCGGTGTTGCCCGGTTCGGCGAAGTCGAGGTGATGGCCCTCCTGTTTGAAGAACTTGTCCGTGATGAGCGGCTGGAAGACCGCATCGCAGTAGACGCTCATGAGGTTGAAGAAATCCTTCTCGGTCATGCTCGCACAGGGATAGACCGTCTTGTCCGGGTAGGT
>CAYUKJ010000140.1:0-3189 GCA_964445245.1 uncultured Methanosarcinales archaeon
GCTCATCGCCTACAACCTCGGAGTCTTGACCTGGCGGGTATTTGCCTAAGAGCCGGCAGGCGCCGACGGAGACCCCATCACGGCCTTAGTCTGCGCAGAGTCCCCCCTTTCGAGGGCCGGCTCGGTAGAACACGTGGGGGTTGTGGGCAACAAGTGCCTTGGAGGCACTTGAGCATCGCACGGCTATGGACCGTGCTCAGCTTAAGGGCGAGCCGTGACGTGTCCCGGAAGCGGTGTGGCCAGGGGGTCGCCCTAACAACGCCTGCGGGCGTTGAACATCGAACCCTCCGGGTTCTCAGCGTCCGGGGATGGGCACCCAGCGAGTTTGGTAGAAGCACGGCGAGCCGCTCAGCGACGTGGCGTCGCTGGCGCCCGGAGCCTGCGGCTCCACGGAGCCCACAACCCACGCCGAAGGCAAGTTTTCTACTGAGTCCTAGGGCCAACAACTATTTATAGGGGCGGCCAGCGTCGGGTCGCCGGTGAAGCGATGACGGTCACGCTGCGGTGCGACAAGGGCCTCAATGACCACGAGAAGCAGGAGATCGAGCGCCTCTGGGCCCGCCACAAGAAGCACGTGGTCGAGGAGGCGTGACGCGCCTGGACCAGCACTTTCTGCGGGACGCTCGGCTGGCGCGCCGGATTGTGCGCTTGTGCCCTGCGCCTGACGGCTGCACCGTCCTCGAGGTCGGCCCGGGCCGGGGGGCCCTGACGCGGCCGCTCCTCGCACGCTACCGGGTTCTTGCTGTGGAGGCTGACGCTGCGCTCGCCGCCGCCCTTCCGCCGTCCCCGCGTCTGGCAGTGCGGGCCGGCAACATACTTGCGCTGTGGGGGTCGCTTGCCTTTGACGGGATCGCAAGCAACCTCCCCTATTCGCTGTGCGAGCCCTTCTGGCGCCTGCTCCTAAAGCGCCCCGTGCCGGCTCTTGTCGTCGTGAGCCGGTCGTTTGCCGACAAGGTCACGGGGACGACGCTGCTGGGGGAGCTGTCGGCCGCGGTCTTCACCGTGGATCGGCCCCTCGAGATTCCGCCCTCTGCATTCGAGCCGCCGCCCAAGACCCTGTCGGCGGCGTTGCGCCTTGCGCCGCATCCCGCGCCGGCGCGGGGAACGCCGCTGCGGGCCTGGCACGACTTGCTGTACTTGGACCGCAAGAAGCTGCGCAACGCGCTGCCGCATGTGCTACCGGGGACGAAGCGTGCGGCGAAGGCGCAATTGGAGGCCTTGGGCGAGAAGCTGCTCGAGAAAAAAGTGTGGCAGCTGTCGCAGGCAGAATTCGAGCGCATCGATGAGCTCCTACATTCCTCCTTGGCACATCCGGCGGCAAGTCACGACAAATAGCGCTCGATTTCGGCTCGTTTCTGCGGATTGAGTGACACATGCAAACCGTAGGAGGTCGGCTTGGGCAGCAGAATGCCCTCGCGGATCAGCTCTTCGGCGGCCTCTTTGACATCGCCTCGAAAATGTCCGGGCAAGCCCTTTTTCAGGTTTTGGAGATCGGTGTGGCGTCCGCCCACATAGCCATGGTGGAACAGCTTCTTGACGATGAAGCCCTTGACCTGCTCGGATTCCACCTTTCTGCCAATCCATGGCTCGTTTATAAACATTATGTTAATAAGTAACATTATTAATTACAGAAAGTATTAATACTAGTCATACTTTTTGTAATCATGGCAGAGCAGTCCATCTTCCTCCAAACCTTCGGGGACTATCCTCTCAACCGTATCCTGGATTTTCTGATGTACTCGCGGGACTTCGACTACCCCATTACCGAGATTGCGCGGCACGCACACGTCAACTTCCAGACACTTAAAAAAGTGTGGCCGCAGCTAGAAAAGAGTCGACTCGTCATCCAGACCAGGAAGTTGGGCGGCGCCTCGCTCTACAAGCTCAACGTCGAAAACCCCGTTGTCAAGAAAATCCTTGAGCTCAACAACACGCTGTGCTGGGAATATGGCGATAAAGGCGAAGTGGCTATGGCAAAAACTTGAATCTCATTGTAGACTATTCTTCGCGCAACTTTTTTGCTGCTTATCTACTATCCTCGCCGGTGCCGCTCGTTGATACGGTAGAGCGCGACGATGAACAGCGACTCGGCCCAGCCCAGGGGCGTGTTCTCGTTGTGCTGCAGCGAATTCGAGAAATAGAGCTCGGGAACTTCGCCTTGGGCGTTTATGGTTCGTTTGGCCTTCTCGGCGTACTCGCGCGCCTTGTCGCGGTCGCCGAGGTGCTCGAAGATGATGGCCAGCCACGAGAAGCCGAAGCACCATTCGGCCTCCTCGGAGTGGCCGTCCGGGTTCTTGTTGTAGTAGTGGTCGTTCTTGTAGCGGATGACGCCGCGGGCCCGCTCGAGGTGGTACGTGACGTTGCGCACGATCTCCTCTGCCTGGGCGTGCGTGACGACCTTGTAGGGCCAGATGAGGGAGAGGAGCGCGAGGTCGGCGAATTTCTTGGCGGACTCGCGGGGAAGCAGGCGGTCGAGGGCGGCGATGCCTTTGGCGATGAGGTCGGGCGGGACGCTGACGGTTCGGACGGCCCGGATGTCGCGCAGGCCCGCGACGCAGGCCCCCACCGACGAGCTGTGGAGCTCCTCGTCCTCCTCCCAGACGCCCGAGTCCGGGTCCTGCCAGTACTTGAGGTGGCCCAGGTAGTCGACGAGCTTTTGGACGATGCGTACGCGGTCGGGCGAATCGATGAGATGCACGCCCCGCTGCGCCAGCCCCGCCAGGCCGAAGAGGACGGCGCCGATCGAGTCGTTCTGCTTGTTGCCCCAGTCGTCCCAGAACTCGTCGAAGGTGAGGGGGTGGTAGCGGGGGTGGAGGTACTCATTCTTGTGGAGGTGCGGCTTGCTCAGCGCCCAGTCGATCTTGTCCTCGTGCTTGAGGAAGATGCGGAGGATCGCGTCATATGTGCGCCGGCACGTCTCGAAGTCGCGCAGGACGAGAAAGGCGAGGCACTCGTAGAAGTTGTCGCGCAGCCACGACTTGTTGTAGCCGGTCGTGCTGTCCTTCTTGGCGGCCGCAAAGAGGCCGGACTCGTACTGGAGGGACTTGAGGATGTCGAGATGCTGGGCGACCAGCTGGGCAGGGGAGAGAGGGACGGGCTTGGCGAGGGCGGCTTCGGGCATGGGCTGCCCCGGAGGTTCTGCCTATATAAAAGTAGCGTGACTGCCGGGTTTATGAGAGAAGCACCCCG
>CAYUKJ010000141.1:0-1842 GCA_964445245.1 uncultured Methanosarcinales archaeon
GGTTTCCGCCCCTGCTCGTTCTCTACGGGTCCTTCGGCCGCTTGTTACTCAACGAGAACGCGAAATCCTGGGTCTGCGAGGCGCGAAGCGCTGAGAACCGCGCCCGGCGCCTGGGCGAGTACGGCACGCCCCTGGCGCGCGAAGAGATCCCTCTTGCAGACCCCATCGATATGGTGGCGCACACCCGCAAGATGCTCGAGGCGCTCCTCGAGGGAAAGGTATTGTGCTCGCTGGAGGATGGGGCGGCCGCAGTGGAGGCCGTCGTCGGGTTTCATATGGCGCATCAAAGAGGAACAAAAATCCCTCTTCCACTTAAGGGAGCTGATGCGTCTACTGAGGTGAAAATCACATGACAGCCTGTCTCCGCGAGTCGGGGCACTGGCCTCAGGTCGAGCCTCAACGAGGCAGACTACGCGCCGACAAGGGGGTGGTCCCTTACGGGGAATGTCGGCTTGCAGGCGTGCTTGCGCAGGCGAGAAGCCAGTGCCCCGACGGCAGAGTGAAGCCAGCATGATCCGCCTGGGCATCATCGGCTGCGGCGCCATTGCGGCGCATCATCTCAAGGCGCTTGTGGCCCAGCAGGACGTGCAGCCAGTGGCGTTCTGCAATCGCACGCGCTCCAAAGCGGAGGCGATGGCGGCGCCGTATCCGAACGCGAAAATCTACTCGGACCATCGTCAGCTTCTCAAAGACGGCGGTTTTGACGCGCTTGGCGTCTTTGTCAACGTGGATCAGATTATGCCCGTTACCTTGGACTGCCTCGACGCCAAACTCCCTCTCCTTGTCGAAAAGCCCATCGGCCAAGACCCGGGCGAGAGCCGAAAGCTCGTCGAAAAAGCGAAAAAGACCGGCAGCCCCGTCATGGTCGCCCTCAACCGGCGCTTCATCGGGCCCATTGCCAAGGCGAAGGCCGTCATGGCCGAGCACGGCGGCTTTTCGGCCCTCCTCGTGAAAGGCCACGAGCGCTTTGACTTCGTGAAGAGCCTCAACCGCTATTCGGACGCGCAGCTGGAGCGCTGGATCTATCTGAACAGCATCCACGTCATCGACTTGCTGCGCTTTTTTGGGGGCGACGTCAAATCCGTCATATCAATGTCAAGGCACAAGGACAGGCACTACCATGCCGCAATTTCCTTCGCGGATGGCCGCGCCGGCTTCTACGAGGCCACCTTCAACTGCCCGGAGGGCTGGGCTGTCGAGCTCTTCTCCCCCAAGGTCAAGGCCACCCTCAAGCCCCTGGAAAAGCTCACCCTCAACTTTCCAGACAACAAGGTTGAGGAAATCGAACTGGACGCCATCGACAAGGACTACAAGCCCGGGTTCTTTTTGCAGGGCAAGGCGTTTGTCGAGGGGGTCAAGACGGGCCGCTTCCCGGCGCCGGCGGCGGATTTGGAAGACGCCTTCAAGTCGGTGGAGCTGGCGGAGAAGATCGTCGGGCAAAAGCTTTAAAAGGGTTTTTGGAGTACTTCTGCTTGGAGTGGCGCTTGCCTGCTGCTCGCCGTGGTGTTCTCGCAATCGCGGGGGCGACATCCCCGGATGGGGCAGGTCCCCCTGTCGCCGGCGAAGACGCAACGTGCCTCGGCTCGCCCTTAAGCAGGCAAGCGCCACACGAAAAACCGCACGGCTGTGGTGTAGCGGTAGCATCCCACCCTCCCAAGGTGGTCGCCCGGGTTCAAATCCCGGCAGCCGTATTCGCAACACGAAGCAGACATTCTGACGCAACCGCTATGCCGGGATTTGAGGATTCGGATTCGCAGCCGCCGACATTCCTCAGGCGAATCCTCACTTTCAAATCCCGGCAGCCGTATTCGCAACACGAAGCAGACATTCTGACGCAACCGC
>CAYUKJ010000141.1:1942-3180 GCA_964445245.1 uncultured Methanosarcinales archaeon
GCAGCCGCCGACATTCCTCAGGCGAATCCTCACTTTCAAATCCCGGCAGCCGTATCTAGAACGGGCACTTCGCCTTAAGGCCGGAGCCGGAGAAGTCCTTCACGTTCTCCGTGATAATCGTCGTGACGTGGTTGGCCAGCAGCGTCTGGGCGATGAGCGCGTACCAAAACGGTTGGGCACTTGCCAGCGCCTTGACGATGTGATCGCCCTCATACGAGAAGACCTGCCAGTTGGCGTCGTACAGGATACCTCCGACGATGTCCGCCGCCTCCTTGCGAGACAGCGGGTGCGGCACCTTCTGAGTGATTGCCCTGGCGAACTCGGCGAGAATCTGCGTCGTCACCGCCCCCTTCTCTCGGCCATCCAGGATACCTTCAAGAATCCGCTTGCAGACGCTTCGCTTCTTGGGGTCGGAGTCGTCGAAGGCATACACCAGTATGTTCGTGTCAATGCCGATCATGCAGTTCGTCCCGGGAGGTGTAGGTCAATCCACCGAGGTTCCGCCCTTCTTCCAGCAGGCGCCGAAAGGCGCTGTAGTGGTCCTCGCGTTGGCTCCATTGCTCGAGGGCCTCTGTCACCGCTTTGCCAAGCGCCCCTTTCTTCCTGCCGAAGAGGGCGACCGCCCGCTGCCGGAACCTGCTGGCGACTTTCTCGTCCACGTTGACCGTGATGGTTTTCATGTCAACTATTTACATTATTAAGTATTTAAATGTTATGATTTCTAATATATACTGACAGACGCAGGCATTTGCCAAAGCATGGGCCTTCTGGCTTCTGCGGCCAGGCCCTAGTACTGCTTCGAGTAAAGCCCGACGAGTTCAGCCTGGGCCAGGATGTGGCCTTCCATCGCGGCCAGTAAACCCGACTTTTGCGTGCCTTCTGGCAAGGTCAGCATCGCGTCTAGCGCGTAGACCTTGAAGAAGTAGCGGTGCGCCCCGGACGGGGGACAGGGGCCGCCGTAGCCTCTCTTGCCCCAGGAATTCGTGCCCTGGACGCCGAGACGGCCCGCTGCCTCTGCGATGGTCGTCGGGCCTGGGGGGATATTCCACTCGACCCAGTGGACCCAGGTGCCGGCCGGCGCGTCCGGGTCGTCCATGATGAGGGCGAGGCTTTTTGCGCTTGGCGGGGCGTCCGTGATGCGCAGGGGCGGCGAGACGTCCTTGCCGACGCATGTGAACTTGGTGGGGATGCGGCCATTGGCCTCGAAGACCGGGCTGTCAAGCTTCATGGGCATCACC
>CAYUKJ010000142.1:0-3176 GCA_964445245.1 uncultured Methanosarcinales archaeon
TCACGCAGAGGCCGCGTAGGATACCCCGGCCTTCAGGCCGGGGAGGAGGTCATTCTGGCGCGTCTTTCCCGTATGAAGCTCAGCGAGAGTGTTGTGAAGCATATGCCTTCTTGAAGCCCGTGGAGTTCATCATTGAGCCTGTTCGTGATCTGCGCCGGATCGTACAGTCCCTGGCCAACCAGCTCATCAAGGTACATATGCGCGGCCAAGACGATGACCCCCGCTTTCGGTCCGTGCCCCATCCCGTCCAATTTCCCGACCAGGAAATCCACGGATGAAAGCTTCTTGAAGACCCAACTGTCACCCGAAAGATAGAATCTGTTCTTGTTGTCGGATTTCAGACACGGCACCGTCTTAGCGTACACCGCGAGCTTTCCTGGCGAAGTGTATTCAAACTCCAAGAGGCCCTCAGGGTACTCGTCATCAACGAGCTTCTTGATCATGTAGTCCACAAGCCTCTTCTTTCGCGCAGCATGCATACTTCCAGACACTAGCTCATCCAATACGTCACGCAGTAGCTTGGCTTCGCGCATTCCTCGTGCTTGCGACCGCTCCTTGCCTGTGCTTCGACGAGCGTGTGCAGTGCCCCTGCGGATTCGCGAATCAACATCCTCGGAATGCATGCAGTAAGTTTAGCTGCGGTTATTCTTAAATCTTTCTAATTGTCGTCTTTAATAAGTAGCAACGATGGCCCATATATTTAAATAGGACCCCTCCCATCCGGCCCTTCCGATGCCTCTCCCCACCCCCTCACCTGCGGCGCTGGACGGCCTTGACACCATCCTCCACAAACTGAGCCAGACAGACCTCTCCGACGCCCTCTCGTTCACGCACCGCGACCTGCGCCCCCGCCATTTCCGGGGCTGGATCCGCTCCTTCCAGGGGACTGACAGCCCCGACGAATTGCGCAACATCCTGTACTACGGGTTCCAGCCCCTCTACGACTCGCTCGCCGATGGAGAAGTCCTTCCAGAAGACCGGCAGGAAGCCGTCCGCGCCCTTGACGCGCTCACCAGCCTTGGCGCCCAGTATCTGGCCGGCTACTACCTCGGCGAGCCGGACGCGGCCGGCCTCAAGTGCGGCATCGCAGACCTTGAACCCGCCTTCGACCGCCTCAGCCGCACACATTACTGGACCAAGGAACGGAACCTGGACACCCGCCTCTTCCCCCACCACGTCCACGCCTTCCTGACGTCATATCTGTCGGCCGTCCAGGAGGAACGCACCGTGCCGCCCGCCTACATCATCGGCAGCGCCTGCGGCGCCAGCGAGATCGCCATGGCGCTGGGCGGCCTTCTCGGCACCGACGTCGGCTTCATGCGCTACTCCAAGCGCCGCGAAGACCGCCGCGTTTACGTCATTCCCGAGCAGGAGCCCGCCTTGGCGAGCGGCTGCGCCGGGGCCCCGGTCCTCGCGGTCGAGGACTGCGTCTGCACCGGCGCGTCCCTTGCCCGCATCATGGCGCGTGCGGTAGGGGCAGGTGCCTCATCGGTGACGGGGGCCTCCGTCACCTACACCGACGAGATGGGCCCCCTTCTCCCCGCCCTCCGGCACACGGCGGCCACGGACTGTTTTCACCTGTACGAGTTTGCAAGCTAAATTCTCAAGATAAAATAACGGAGATTCAGAGTCCGTTAAGCCACATGCACCCACACCGTAACTAAGGCCCCGAGGACGGCGCCGGCGATGACCTGGCTTGGGGTGTGGCCCAGGAATTCCTTGAGGTGGCGGTGGTGGATCCGGTCGCGCGTGATCAGCCGGTTGAGGACCTGGGCCTGCTCGCTTGCGGCGCGCCGGAAGCCCATCGCGTCGCGGACGACGAGGCCGGCGAAGACGGCTGTGACGATCGTCAGGGGGCTTGGACCCTCTGCGAAGAAGACGGAGAGCGTCAGCGCCGTCACGACGGCGGTGTGCGCGGAGGGCATGCCGCCGTCACGGACGAGGGTGCGCCACACAAAGCCGTGCTGGAGGCTTTCGAGCCAGACCTTGAGGCCCTGCGCGAGGACGAGGGTGATGAGGACGGAGACGGCGATGTCGTTGGTGACCAGCTCGTGGAGGCTCATGGGACCCTCCGGAAGCGCGTGCTGGAAAGACCCCACTCCAGGACGAGGAGGCTGATGGCGGCCAGCAGGAGCCCGCCGGTGAGGGGCCGGGGGATCGTGGCCTCTTCGCTCTTTCCGGCCAGCTCCGCATACGCAGCGTCCAGGGCCGATGGGTCATCGAGGGGCACCGGGTAGAAAGTGCCGTCCGTGATGTTGCTGATGAGGGTGAGCGTGTCTTCCTGGTACGTCGCGTTGACGCCGTAATACTCCGGCAGAAACCCGATGCTGCCGCTGCGGCTCCCGATGCCGATAGTGTGGACCTGGACCTGGTGGTCGGCGGCGTACTCGGCGGCCTTGGTCACGGAGTCCTCGAGGAACTCGCCGACGGTGCTGGCGCCGTCCGTGATGAGGATGATGGCGCGGCCCTTCGCGGAGGGCAGGAGGAGGTTGGTGCCGGTGATGAGGGCGCCGGGGATGTCGGTGCCGCCTTCCTTGACGATGTCGAGGGCCCGGACAGCATCGATCGCGTCGCGGCTGTTCTCCGTCGGCAGAAGCTCGATGAAGGCGCTGCCCGAGAACGAGACGAGGCCGACGCGGCCCTGGCTCTTGAAGGCCGAGACGAAATTGGCCGCCGCGGTCTTTGCGGCCTCCAGGCGGCTGGGCTTGAAGTCCTCGGCCGTCATCGACGCCGAGGTGTCGATGGCGACGACGTAGTCGGCCAACGACGACTTGCCCGTGAACCACAGCGTGACGCCGGCCGCGGCCAGGATGAGGCACAGCAAAGCCAGCATGCGCAACGTCAGCAGGGGCAGCTGGCGCGAGAATATGCGGCGGCCCGTCACGCGCTGCAGCGCCGCGAAGTTCGCGAAGAGGATTGCGGACCGGTGCAAGTGCGCCAGGCTGATCAGGTGCCCCAGGACCATCACCGGCAGCGCGAGGAGAAGCCACAGGACATTGGCATGCTCAAAGGTTAATTCCATGTTCGTATTGTGTTAGATCGAATGCTCCCTTTGTCAATGAGTTTGTATTGGATGCTTGACGCCTTCGGCCATTTGGCCGCGGGTCCACTCCACCACCCCGGAGGGGGCAACCCCCGGTGGAGGGACCGCGGCCTTGCGCCTGTCCGCGCGCAGG
>CAYUKJ010000143.1:0-3145 GCA_964445245.1 uncultured Methanosarcinales archaeon
GTCCAACACGGACTTCACGAACTTGGCGGGTGGGAGGTTGTTCGGGTCCACCGCCACCCGCGGCTTGGGCTGGCCTACGAGTTTGTACTCCTCGCGCACGATCAGAGCGTCACCGACCTTGGCCTCGACGCTGAAGCTCTGTCCCTCCTCGAGCTTGCCGAAGACCGCCTGCCACGGGTAGCGCGCGCTCTGCCCGGGCGCGAGGTCGAGCGTCACCTCCTTCTGCGGACCGTTCTCGACCGCGGCCTTCAGAAGCACCTTCACGCTTTGGGCTTGAGCGCCGACGTTGCGCAGGCCCAGGCCGTCCACCACGATTGCCCGCTCCGCGAAGACCCAGTCCGGATACTGGTCGGGCTTGTTGAAGCCGCCCTGGAAGGAGCTCACCTCGCCGGGCTCGTTGTGCTTCTCGCGGTTGAAGCCCAGGGCCCAGACGCTCTTCTCGGTCAGGGGCCGGCCGAAGGTGGCGATCGGCACGCTAGCCTCAAGGGTCCAGGCCTTGTCCTCGCGGCCCACGGCAACCTGCATCTTGATCGCGCCGCCGTTCGTGGGCTCGCCCCACTCGTCGGGGACCCAGGTGTCGCCATTCGCCTTGCCGTCGCAGCTGATGACCAGGTGCGCAAAGAACAGGTGCTCCCTGTCCGGCACCAGGAACAGCTCGATGCAGTCGTTGCGCCAGAGTCCCGTGCCTTCGTTTTCGGTCACCAGGCTTTTCAGATTGTCGTCGAAGCAACGAGCCGCGAAATAGAGCGTGGTCGCATCCCGGCCGACCCAAGCCTCGGTCTGGAAGCGGATGCCTTTGCTGTAGGCCCAGTCCCGGAGCGGCTGGGCTTTGCCCCAGGCCGCATCGTCGAGCCTGCCGTCGATCGCGGGCGCGGGCGCCAGCATCGGCGCCGCCAGCGTGCTTGCCGTGCGTCGGGGCATGAGATCCGCGCCCCAGACCATACCCAGACCCAGCCACACCAGGACCCACATCGCGCTGCGCATCAGGCACCTCCTTCTAAGGACTGTCCTCCCGTTGTCGCAGAAGCCGGGCAGACGTTGCACGCCGCGCCCTACCACTCGTTCGTCACGGCCTTGTTCTTGTGAGCGGCGTAGGTGTTCGTGGAGTACGGTTCGAAGGGCCAGTAGCGGACATTGCCCAGGGTGTAGAGGTAGTTGCTGCCGCCCTTGGCCACGAGGGGCCCTTCGCCGCCGTTGTGGGCCCAGGGGTGGTACTGGTTGTACGCGTCGTCGCCGGCCGCCCACCAGATCGTCTTGGCGCCGTCCGCGCGGGACCCCTCGCCCATGCAGATGCGGTTGCCCTTGAGCGTGTGGACCATCTTGCCGGCGACATAGGAGCTGATCCCATAGGTGCCGCCGCGGAGAATCGTGCCATAGGATCCGGGCTTGACGGCCATCCAGCGGTCCTGCGGGCAGTCCAGGCGCCGGACGTTCTGCGCCGGCGATCCGCCTCCGAGATAGATTCCGATCCTCTCGTAGACGCTGAGGCCGGGCGCCGTGGAATCGTTCCACGGGATGGTGCCCCGGCTCTCCTCCATGTACAGCGCCATGGCCATGTAGATCTGCTTCTCGTTGCTGGCGCAGCTCGCCGTGCGCGACGAGAAGAGGGCCTGGCGCAGGGCCGGCAGGAGGAAGGCCATGAGCACGGTCAGAACCGCGATGACGACCAGAAGTTCGATGAGCGTAAAACCGTGCGCCTGTCGCCTCGCCTGCATGGTCCGCCTCCACGATCGAATCCCGGGACAGCGGGGAATGACAGGGACGAGCTCCGTCTCGTCCGAGGTTCTCGCGGCCGATGCGGAGATCGGCCCTCCCGTCGCTGCGGACGAGCGTGACACCGGCCCAGACCGCCCAGCGCCATCGCTCATTCGATCACCAGTTCCCCGCACGTGCGCGCGTCCTGCCAGTAGGCGAAGGCAGGATCGTTCGGCACGAGCAGCACGCTCTTGCGGGCCCAGGTGTTGTTGTTCAGATGCTTGGTGTTGTCGTCGTCGCTGACCTGCAGCACCCAGCCCAGCTTCGCCCCGGCCTTCAGCGAAAGCGGGGCCAGGTCGAACGAGCCCTCGACGACATAGCCGTCGGACGTGCGCCGCGAGGTCCAGGCCCAGCCATTGGCGCCAGTGCCGGAGGCCTGCGCTTCCTTGAGGGGCAGGCCCATGCCGAGGTTGTGCTCGTACTTGAGGTCCTGCACCAGCCACTGCCGGTAGTTCGCTGGCGAGAGGTAGAGGCTGATCCCGTCCTTGGCGCAGAGCACGTCGTCCTTGACCGCGATGCCCACGTAGACCTTGCTGTTGTCGTGCCCCAGGCGCATGCGGGCGGAGAGATCCTTGACGCCCTCCCACTGCGTGGGGAAGAAGAGATGCGTGCCGACGTTGGCGTCCGTGCTCTGGATGTCTGCGGCCTCCTTGGGCCAGGCGTCCAGGTCCCCCTTCAACTCCGGCGCAGCGGCGAGACGCGGCACCTTCTGCTGAGGCGGAGCGAGGATCCGGCGGCGCAGCTCGAGCTCGGTCCGCAGGCCGTGGCCGAGCGCCACGTCCGCGTCGAGATAGCGCTTGCCCGATGCCAGGTCCTTGGCGCGCGCCAGATGCTGGTCAAATGCCGGCGGCACGGCCGCGGCATCCAGAGCCTTGACCTCGGCGCACAGCGCCTCAAAGCTCTTGAGCCGGTCCGCGATCCAGCGCACGTACTCCTCGGCTGCTTCGCCCGCGGCGCTCACTTTGCCCGCAGCGTTCGCGCGGACGGTCTCCAGCGCAAAGGGCGCGAGGCTGAGGTCCTTCTTCTCGCCCGCGAGGTCCAGGCTCACCTTGGCCGCGAACGGCGTGGGGTTGAGGACAGAGGCATAGGTCTTGCCCCCGTGCGTTCCGGCCCGCACGACCACCGGCGACGAGCCGCCCATGGCCACGTCCTGGAGCTCGGCCGGAGGCAGGGACCGGAACGCGCGCGCAAAGCGCCGCAGCGCCGCCTCCTGTCCCCCGCCCTTGCGGTTCCAGGCGCCGCACAGCACGAGGTCGCGGTCGCGGTGCTGCATAGCCCGCGCCCAGCCCGCGAGCGCCAGCGGCGGAGCCGGGCAGAAATCGGGCGCCACCCAGAGCTTCAGGTACCACCAGTTCTCCGGGTGCAGGCCGATGTAGCCCTCGAAGAAGGT
>CAYUKJ010000144.1:0-3115 GCA_964445245.1 uncultured Methanosarcinales archaeon
AGGTGGACGGCCGCGGCCGGGACGTTGGGGACGGTCGTGGCGGCATGGACGTCCTCGTAGTGGTACGCCGCTGAAATCGTGATGAGCTTTCGGGTCGGCGACAGCTCCACGACCTCCTGCACGGGCGGGTCCGTCGTGTACGTGACCTCGTAGTAGCGCTCCTCCTCGGGGTTGAGGGTCTCCTCGAAGCGGAAGGCGTCCTCCTGGGAATCGGTGATGAAGTCGAACTCGCGGCCCAGGCCCTTCTCGCGGCGCAGGCGGCTGAGCCGGGCGGCCGAGACGCGCTCGTCGCGGGCCATGTCGCGGACGCGCAGGTCGGTCCCGAAGCGGTGGACCGTGAACGTGACGTTCTCGGCCTGGGGGTAGGCGGCGGGGTTGCGGGCGCGCAGGGTCTTCGTCCATTGTACTGGCTTGCCGACGCGGGCCTCCCCCTGGGCCACCGCGGTCTCGGCGAACTCGATTTCGGTGGCGTTCGAGAAGTTCGAGACATTGGGGGGGACCAGCGGCACCTCGTCGAGGGCCGGCAGGGCGTAGATGCGGAACTCGTTGGAGGGCGTCGAAGCCTTGCCGTCGCTGGCCGTGATGACGACGTCGAAGACGCCGTCGCGGCGCGCCTCGAAGAGGGCCTGGTCCTCGACGACGTCCATCGTGAGGTTGCTCGTGTCGTTGAGCTCGTACGTCAGGTTGTCCCCGTCCATGTCGGCGAAGTGCCTGCGCAGGTTCAGCGTGGAGTTGTAGGTGAACGAGAAGTTGCTGATGGGGTCGTAGAAGCTGGGCGGGTAGTTGGGGACGAGGACCGTGTACGTGAGCGTCTCGACGAGGAGGACGGCGTCCTCCACATAGACCTGCAATGTGATGTTGCTCGCGTTCGCCAGCGCGCAGGTCTCGACGCACTGGCTTGTGAACTGGAGGCCGGGCCGCGTGAGGTTGGGCGTGACGTTCAGTTCGGGTGTCAGATTGGCTTCGGGCGTGATATTCGCCTCAGGCGTGAGGTTGGGCTCTGGCGTCACGTTGAGTTCTGCCGTGATGTTGGGCTCGGGCGTGAGGTTTAGGGCCGGAGTCAGGTTGATCTCGGGCTTGGCGTTGGCGGCCTCCGACACATCGGGGGAAAGGTTGAGCGAGGCGTTCTCGGCTGAGGCATTGACGGAGATGTTGCTGGTCTCGTTTTGGGCCAGCCCGAGCATAATGGTCTCGTTTCCGGTTTGGTTCGTCTCGTTTTCAGGGCTGGCCGTGCCAGTTGTGGTAAGATTTGAGGCGTTCCCCTCTGTGAGATTCTCCGCCCCTGCCGAGGTGCCGGAAGGTATGGGGGTTTCCGCAATTTCAGAGGCATTCGAATCAGGGAGCGTGGTTTCGTCTGCCGCCAAGACGGAGGGCGACGTGCCGCCGACGGCCAGGCCGGTGAGTGAAGGGGACTGCGAGAGGCTGTTTGAGTAGATGAGATACTCCTGGCCGTTGAAGAGCGCGACGATCTTGACAGCGCCGGGCCCCAGGACGCGGCCGGTGACGCGCAGGCTGGTGACCTCTTCAAGCCCCAGGGGGACCGCTGCCGCCTGCGTCGTCGTGAGATTCAGCAGGAGCTCCTGGGGCCGCCCTGGCGTGTACGCCAAGTAGCCGACGGGCGAGAGCGTCCAGAACGACGAGAACGTCGCGATGACCAGGACCAGGAGCGCGAAGAGGCCGGCGTGGTACTGCGGCGCGATCTCGAAGCGGTTCTCGGCGATCTCCTCGTCGCGGATGCGGGCGTTGAGCTCCCGGAAGACATCCTCCTCGCTCTGCTCGCGGAACAGCCGCCAATGGGTGCGCCAGTAGTCCTCGTCATCGATGCGCCCGTTGATGAGGTCGCGGTGGAGGACGTGGAGGCGCTGCGACAATGTGTCGCGGTACTGGAGGAGGAGCTGCCGGCGGCGGCGGTGCGCGCTCATCGCGCCCCCAAGGCGGGGCCCCGCCCTGCCGGGCTTCTCAGAGAAGGGGGGTCATTGCGGTCTGTCGCTTTTCGCATCTGCGCGGTTTCAGGACGTCTCTTGGCCGGACAATCCTACAATGTAAGTATTTTTTTTAAGGAGTTATTTAAATACTTTATTCTTTGCTGAGATTATAAAACTTACATTGTCAGTAAATATATCAAAAAAACACTTACAATGTAGGTGATTTCTAACGAAAATACTTACAATGTATGAAATAATACTTACAATGTAAGAATGTTAGCGTACTTGATAATGCTGCCTTCAGGAAGGTTCTTTACGAGGGAAGTCTCATGCCGGGCGGGGACGCTGACCCTGGCAAACCTTTAAATCCACGATGAACGGACAGGCCAGGGATGAGCTGGTACCAGTTTCTTCGGCGCCTCTGCTGGCCCCTGAAAAAATACTACGGCGTCAAGGTCCTCCACGCCCACCGGATTCCGAAGAAGGGCCCCCTCATCTTGGCCTTCAACCACGCGGGCCGCTGCGACGGCTTGCTGGTGCCCATGTACTTGGACCGCACGATCCACTTCTTCGCCAAAAAAGAGCTCTTCTCCTATTTCGGGGGGTTCATCTTCAAGATCACCGGGCAGATCCCCATCGACAGGGAAAACGGCGGCAACGAGCGCGCCATCAAGGCCGCCACCGGCCTCATCGGCAAGGGAGAAGCCTTCGGCATCTTCCCAGAAGGCACGACGCGGGGAGGCCCCAAGCTCCGCACGCCCAGGCGCGGCGTCGCCCGCATCGCCCTTGCGACCGGCGCCCCCGTCGTCCCCATCGCCATCCTCGGCACCTACCATGCCCTCCCTCCCAAGGAGGGCTTCACCCTGCGCCTGCCCAAGCGCGTCCCCATGTCCATCATCGTCGGCAAACCCCTCAGCTTCGCGCATCTGCGCGGCAAGGAGAACGACTACCACGTCTGCGGCAAAGTGGCGCAGGACATCATGGACGAGATCGCCAAGCTCATCAAGGCCCACAGCACCGACCCCCTCTACCTGGACGGCCTCTAACCTGCACAATCCCCGCGCTGACTCTTGAAATGGGATTCATACCCCGCCCTTTAGGGCGTCCATTTCAAGACCAGAAATCCCGCCTGTAGGGGCGAGGCGCGCGCATACCGCGTGCCTTCAGGCCGCGGTGCGCGCCGAGCGGCG
>CAYUKJ010000145.1:0-3094 GCA_964445245.1 uncultured Methanosarcinales archaeon
GGGGCTTTGTGTAAAAAGTGTAAAAAATGGCCTACTCGGCACCCCGCAGGGGGCAACCCCCGCCTCGTCCACCGTCGACAAGGTCTGCGTCCCTCACGCAGACCTTGTCCCTGTGGACGGGTGGACGGCCATTTTTTACACAAAGCCACCGGGAGGAGAAACTATTAATAGTATATCATTATTTTGATGTGTGGTGATTCCCATGGCAGACCCCCTCAAGCCCAAAGTCGTGTCGCTTTCGCTTGCCGCCACAAGCGGTATCCTGTACTTGGCGTGCGCCCTTCTATTTGCCGTCGCGCCGCAGGCCATGCTGAACCTGGCCAACAGCCTCTTCCACGGCCTTGACATCACGCAGATCGCCAAGGCCTCGATGACCTTCGGCGGCGTCCTTGCCGGCCTCATCCAGGCCCTTGTGTACGCGTGGATCGCCGGCTGGCTGTTCGCCATCGTGTACAACACGCTCCTCAAGAAGGCCAAATAATCAGGCCAAGTCCCCGAACCCGCCTCGGCGGCGCGCCTGAAACACGAACGTTTATAAATTTCGGGTGCCAGGGCACATCCTATGAGGCTGTGGTGGCATATTCTTCTCGTTGGGATCGGTATCGCCCTCGCGTTCGCATGCAAGCCTGCCCCGTCCGACGTAGCACCCGCGCCGACCACTCCGGCCACGCCCGCGACCCCTCCTCCCGCACAGCCCTCCCCGACAGCACTTCTGAAAGGCGTCAGCCTCTCTCCAAGAAGCTTCCAGGGCGCCGACTTCACGAGCTTCTTTGCCGAAGCGAAGGAGGCCGGGACGATCGTGGCCTGGGCTGGCAACTGGCAGGAGCTGGGCATGGAGAAAGGCGGCCCCACGGTCGTGGCCGAATTGTCGAAGACCTACGGGTATACGCCCGTCATTGAGGCGCAGTTCTTTACCCAGTCCACCGGCACGCTCCTCCGGCCCTTGGACGAGGCCGCGCGGCAGGCCTACACGGCCGCCGCTGCCGCGTTCAGCGAGAAATACCGGCCGAAGTACCTCGGGCTCGGGATCGAAGTGAACATTCTATACGAAAAGCCCCCCGCCGACTTCGAGACCTTCGTCGAATTCTTCGGCGAGGTCTATGACGCCGTGAAAGGGAAATCCCCGTCGACGAAAATCTTCCCGACGTTCCAGCTGGAGCGGATGAAGGGCCTCCACGGCGGAATTTTTGGCGGCAGAAACGACCCCGCCCAGGCCCAGTGGGCACTCCTTGACCGCTTCCCCAAAGCAGACCTTGCCGCCTTCACGACGTATCCAGGCCTCGTCTTCCTAGACCCCTCCGAAATCCCTGTTGACTACTACGCGGAGATCCGCGCCCACACGTCCAAGCCCGTCGCCTTCACCGAGATCGGCTGGCACAGCGCCGCCAGCCCTGTAGGCTGGGAGAGCAGCGAGGCCGAGCAAGCTGAATTCGTCGCGCGCTTCTATGCGCTGACTCAGGGCGTGGCCCCCGAGCTGGCCATCTGGAGCTTCCTGTACGACCCAAAGACCGTCGAACCCTTCAACAGCATGGGCCTGCGCCGGCCCGACGGGACTGCAAGGCCTGCGTGGGAGGCCTGGATCACCAGCAAATAGGGCAGAAAAACACCTGTCTTAGCAGGCGTGGTCTTTCACGAGCACCGTCATCCCGTCGGGGCGCTGATAGACCCGGACTCGGATGGAGGGCTCGGTGATGCCCCGTGCGGCTTCTCCAGGGTACGGCTTGCGGCCCAGTTTCTCCCGATACTCGCCCAACTGCCGAAGGCCCCTCTCCTCCGCCATGCGGATGAGGTCCTCGACGGCATACGCCACCCAGTCAAGGCCGAATCTGGCGGCCATGGGCGCAAAGACTTTCCGCAGCATATCCATCGCCTCGCCATCGACGCAGTCGGGCTGCCACGTCGTGTGGTACGAGCCCCGGCTGGCGTTCGTCCACTTGCGCGCAGCCTCATCGTAGTCCGGGATGCACCGCTCCTCGATGCCGCCTGACTCCCGCCAGTACTCGACGCGGCGGACGTCCTCGACGGCCGTCAGGCGATGCGGGTCGATCGGGACCGGGACTACCTTGCGCACGACTTCAGAGGCATAATACTGATAGGTCGGCTCGGTCGAGCCTTGCCAGTCATACTGGCCCGACATGACCTTGCTCTCCACCAGGACGTCCCCTTGGCGGCGCGGCCCGGGAACAAGCCGCCACTGGGGGTCGGGCACCGTCAGGCCGTCGTGGGGCACCAGATATCCGTCGGGGCAGTGCAGGACCTCGCGCCAATACGCGGAGCGCGCAGAAGCGTCATCCAGAAGCGCCAGCTCAGAATCGGTCGGGCCGACTTCGGCCAAGTAGAGGACCTGGGCCGCCTCGACGGCGGCGTCCAAGTTGGGCGAATCCATCCCGTCAGGGAATGCACGGGCGCTTTTTGAACTTTGCGGCTATCTCAAAGTGGCGGCCACCCCAGAAAGGCTTATATCCTGTCCTTGAATCATGCCGTCTGGATGACCCGCTTGATCACGTGCGAAGAAGCGCGCGCCTACGCGCAGCACCTCCTCGACGTCCTCGGACAAGAGGGGATCGAGACAGTGGCCGACCTGGATGCCTGCGTCGGCCGCGCCTTTGCCCAGCGCGACGGCCAAGACCACATCAAGTTCGAGGTCCGTCCTTCGAATGGGGGGACGTGCGCGTATGTCGTGAGCTACATCGCCCCGGGGAGCGGCATTCCGCTCGAAGTTAGGCTCAACGCCGCGTTAGGCTACACCACGATCATCCTCAAGGGGGACTTCCTACTCCCCTCGTACAAACCGTTCATCTCGGATCCGTTCGGCAACCTCATCCAAGACCAGACCTTGATGACGACCGATTTCTCCTGCGTCAAGGCCGAATTGGCGCGTCTGGCGTCAGAGGGGGACCCTCTTGCGGGATCTTAAGGTTTGCCCACGCACCATCGGCAGGAAACCTGAACTTTGCGCCGGCATGATGAAGCGACTTGCTGGGAACGCCCATATCTCCAGGGAAAACCCGCCGAAAATCCGAAAACCATAAAAAGACGAACGCTCCATGTCCGTCGGGTGATCGCATATGATGGTAGCTCGTGGAAAATGCAC
>CAYUKJ010000146.1:0-3083 GCA_964445245.1 uncultured Methanosarcinales archaeon
CGCCTCGCCTCTACAGGCGGGATTTCTGGTCTTGAAATGGACGCCCTAAAGGGCGGGGTATGAAACCCATTTCAAGAATCACCAATGTGGGTGACGGAGCGACCTATCTGCATATCCCAAGCGAGAGCCGCTGCGAGACGTTGCAGACCCACGGGGCACCGGTGGGAATCCTGGCGAGCACCGACAAGGACTTCAAGCCATATCTGGAGGACACCTACAATCTGGAGAGAGGTGCCATGCTGGTCACCTGCACGGACGGGGTAACCGATCGGCACGGGTTCGACAACGCGTACGTCTGGAGTCTTATTGCCGCCGTGTCTGACCCAAAGACGCTTTCGAACGCCATTATGGGCTACGCAGACTCGTTGCCGCCAGAAATAGGGGAAGACGACGCCACGATTGTCGCCGTGAGGATTTAATGAGACATACATTTATAAGCCGTCGAATCTTATCCAACGCGATGGAACCTCCACGAGTATCCATTGACGAGGGAATATATTCCATTCGCCAGGGGCCTGATGGAGCATACGCCGTCTGCGTGAATTCCGAGTTCTTGGGGGAGAAGGCATTTGAGGGCATCGAGTACCTGGTCGACCGTGCGCTACAGACTGAGTCCAGGATGGAATTCGACCTGCGGGGCGTCGCGGTCACCAAAGCCGAATGGTTAGCGGGCTTCCTCAATGCGGCGTATCGTTTCTATGGGCAAGAATACGCGGACCGACCGACGATTGAGCGGCACGCGTTTGACTATACGAGACGCCGTGTCAAGATGATTATTGGGCCTCTCAAGCCTCGTGGACTTGAGGGTTTCGAGGTCTTCTTCGACATCGACCAGAGGCCAGCTCCCGATACGTAGCATCAGTCTGCCTTCTGCAGTTTCGCGACGAAGAAGCCTTCGGTGTCGTTGTCCTGCGGGCAGATGCGCAGGCAGTGGCGCACGTCGGGGTGCAACTTGACTCCTTCCCACTCGGTGATGGCTGCTGAGCGCGTGATGGTCAACTCGATGGGCTGCAGGGACGCGTCGGGATGCGTCGGGAGGAACCTGCTGACTAGGGCTTCGTCCTCTTCGGGCTCAAGGGTGCAGGTGCTATACACAAGCGTGCCTCCCGGTTTGAGGGCCATCCAGCCGGACTCCAAGAGGGCCAGCTGGGAGCGCGCCATCTTGGAGACGAGCCCGGCGCCGTACATCGCCAGCATCTTGTAGTTGCGGCGGATCGTGCCGGTACCGCTGCAGGGCGCATCCACGAGGACGCGGTCGAAGAGAATACCTGCCTTCCGAAAGCCATGCCCCGTCGTGTGCGGGGTCAGTTCGATTTAAATACCTTCCTACAAATACCACTATAAAGTGGGTAAAAATAGAAATATTTAAATATTATTGTTACTAACTAGTGACAATATAATTCCTTCCCATGCCTGCTTTTCCCCGCTCCCTTTCCTGCCTCCTTTGGGCCTCTCTTTTGATTCCGCTGGCCCAGGCCGCCCAGTTCCAACCCTTCAATGGGTCAGGAGAGCCCGACAACGCCGTGGACCTGGGCGAGGACGTCTACGTCTACGGGACCGGCTTTGAAGGCAACCAGACGATTTCCGTCCTCGTCGTCCCCGATGACAGCTATACGGGCGGCGAGCCCTACCAGTCTGAAGCCGAGGCGACCGTCCGAACGAACAGCCGCGGCGTCCTCTTCCTGCAGAAAATCTGGACCGCCCTCAAGGCGGGCTTCTTCGACCTGATCGCCGACCTCAACGGGAACGGCCGCCATGACGGCGCCGACGTCGTCGTGCGCGGGACCGGACCCGGCTTGACCGTCACGGACCCTTCACCTGCCCGAGAAATTGAAGAGGTCCCCGAATTTTCCGCGCCCTCGATTCCCATCCTTGCCGGCATAGGCGTGTATTTGGTCTGGCGGAGGCGGCCATGACGGCTCCTCGTGCACATTCCTTGCCTGCGGGATTGCCGCCCTCAGGTCGAGCCGTGACCCGATGCGTCGAGGCTGGTGACAGGGGGACGTCCCTTACGGGGATGTCGCCTTTTGAGTTGCGTCAGCGCCACGGCGAGAAGGCGGCAATCCTGCACCATGAGGCAGCTTCAGCATGTCTTATTCAGTCATTTGCACGCATGTTCGTCCTACTGGTCCTCCTTTCCTTCTCATCGACGAGCGTCTTTGCGCATCCCGATGACGGCTGCTATGCCGGCGACGAGCCGCTCTGCTCGCCCTCCTCGGATGCGTGCGCCTATCGCGCCTATGCGGCTGACGGTACCTTCACTGAAGATGCGGATGCCGACGGGGACGGCTGGCAGGACGGCTGCGACGCCTTCCCCACCGAGACTTCTGAGTGGGCGGACCTGGACGGCGACGACGCCGGCCACAACGCCGACTGCAATGATCTTGATCCCGGTCTCCGGGAGTGCGAGCCCTTGGGCAGCGACGAAGCCACCGCGAGCCCGGAGACGGCTGACGACATCCAAGGGTCCGCATCCCCCATCTTCGAAAAGAATACCCGCATGCTGCGCCCCGTCCCCTGCCATCCGCATTGGGAGTGTGGGGAATGGAGTGCCTGCGTCGATGGCGTCATGACACGCGTGTGTCGCGACGCCTGGGCCTGCCGGACCGACGAGGATAAGCCAGACACCCAAGAGGCCTGCGGGACCGTCTCGGAGCCTGTGCCCATGGCGCGGGCCGAGCCGGAATCCCGGGCCGATCTTCCGGGCCCCGGGGTGTCGCCCCCACACGACGGTTCCATGCAGCCCCAAGTGCCCTCGGAGTCTTGGGCCCTCCTGATCGGGGCCACAGTGGTCCTCGTCCTGCTCGGGATTTTCCGGAAGCGTCACGCTTAGGAAACTATAAATAGGGCAGATTCTCCCGAAATCCTGCGCCTCCGTAGCATCCACAAAAATCAGAGATTTTTGGGCGCTACAGAGGCTCACAAAGCTCGCCTCCGTAGCACAGTAGCTAGTGCGTCTGATTCCCTTCGGGAAAGGCGAAACTTGTAGCTACTGCAAGAGATCAGAAGGTCGGGAGTGCAACTCTCCCCGGAGGCTTTGTACTTCAGGGATGCTTTTGTTGAAAACGCCCATAAGTGATTTG
>CAYUKJ010000147.1:0-3080 GCA_964445245.1 uncultured Methanosarcinales archaeon
AGCGCGGCATGTTGACGTCAGAGCGCGTGAACCGCCGTGATATCGTCTATCACGTCGTCGGCTCGCCGTGGGTGTCGGCGCTCCGGCGGGCTCTGTCTGCCGACGCCGACGCGGCGCGGGCGATGGCCAGGCGCTTCGCCAAGCAAGTGGCCCGGGCGGACGTGCGCAGCGTCATCCTATACGGCAGCGTCGCGACCGGCCGCGTGCGCCCGGACAGCGACATCGACCTCTTGGTCATTCTCACGAAGCGGTCGCCGACGCGCGTCAAGCAGGTCACTGATCTGGCCGCCAACCTCTCGATGCGCTTTGGTCGCAGCCTGTCTGCCACTGTGGTCAGCGAGGCAGAAGCGCAGCAGGATCGGCGCACTCTGTTCTTGCGATCCGTTCGCGCCAACATGGAGGTGCTCTATGGAAGTCCGCTTCCTTGAGGAAGCGCAGCTCTGGCTGCGCGCCGCCATATACATCACCGAATCCGCTGGGGACGCGGCCGCACGGCACGCCGTCGGTGTGGCAATGGCTGTCCACGCGATCCTCAAAGCCAACGACGCCCTCACGCTGCGGTTCCTCAGCACGACGGCGCGGCGCCATGACGATGCCCGCCGGCTCTTCGAGGAGATGGTCCGCGCACATCACATCAGGCCGGCGTATGCCGATTCGAGCAATCTCATCCAAGATGCCATCAATGATAAGGCCCGCGCGGAATACCGTGGTGGCGTCTTCAGCAAGCGGGATTCTGATCGGTTGCTCGCGAAGGCTGAGAGGTTTCTGGCCATGGCGCGCTTGCATCTGGAGAATTAGATGCCAGGGACTGTTGGGCCGACGCTCAGAGACTGTCACCTTTTCGCATATCCATTCAACGGAATCTTATAAGGCCGCGATGAAGCGTGACCTGGAGGCCTTCGGGTATTCTGCAGGGAAAATCACAAGACACATCCGAAAGATGGGGGGCGCCTACTTCCATGACCCGGAATTTAACGTCCGGGACGAGGCGGGCGCTCTCTATCCCGCGCTTCGGGTCAAGAATGTGCGTACTCAGCAGTATCTCAACTTGAATGAATATGCCTTGCCTCTCATCGAATACGAAGAATTTCGTCGGTCCCCGAATATCCTTGTTGCTCACCATAGGGGATGGCAACTTGACTTGCCCGTGAAGGATCTTGATGAATTAACCCGCTTGGCAAATCTATTCCTTGAGAAATCAGAGTCTGCACGGCGCAACACACAAGGATATATTATCAAAGAAACTGCTGAAGAGCGAATGGTCAGGGCGCCTTGGCCGGGTGCCTATGAGACCCCAGTATTGATCGTGGGAAGAGAAATTACGGCTCCTTCGCTGCAAATCCCCGGATTTGGTCCCGCAGTGAAGCTGTCGTTGATCGAAAACCGGGGGGAAGTCAGTTTTGTTATTGCAGAAAAATACTTAGCCCTTCAGAAGACTTCAGCCTTCTCCCACCTGATGGGTTTGGGGTTTAGCGAAGAGCCCTGTTTGGCAAATAATGCTTTCATTAGGTATATAAATAAGACGCGAAACGCTTAAAAGGCGGGAGGTGATAGTATTATGATGGTCATTGAAGATTTGTGCGCTAACCCTCGCACCTTGAAATCGTCCTCGGAAGTAGAGGATATTTTATCCAGAATTCGAGCCTACGAAGCACAGGAAGCGTGCACTGCGGGGGTCATCGCCATTCAGAACCGGATGACGGGCGGGCATTACAGGATTGTGTGCGAAGACGAGGCGGCCCGCTGGTTGGCCATCCCCAATACGGCAGACAACCATGAGCGCGCTTTCCGGTATTATCCGAAGTCCTATTTTGAGGCACTTGTCAATCAAATTGTTCAGCAAGACAAGCGTGCATGAGCGCGAAGCTGATTGAATCGACTTGGTTTTCTCATGTGTCATACTGCTTGCCCGAGTCGATGACATCGGTGCCATTGTTGGTCTGGCAGCTGGCGAGTTGGGCCGCGACGACAGGGACTTCTGCTCCCAGGCCAAGGACTCCTGCAAGCACCACCACAAGCGCCCATCTCTTCATCCCCCCTCCCGGAAGCAAAGGGTTTTTAAAGGTTGTGCCGCAAGCTTGGCCATTCAAAGGGGAGGCTGATGCCAGGCAGGCGCAAGGCTTATAAGTCTCTCCTCCGTGTCAGTAGCATGGCCCGTGTCTTCCATGTGATCATCGAGCAGGACGAAGACGGCAGGTATGTCGGCCGCGTCCCAGAGCTCAAGGGCTGCCTAAGCCAAGGCGACACCATCGGGGAACTTAAGGCAAACATCAAGGAGGCCATCGAACTGTGCCTTGAAGTAGCCGGCAAGAGCGCGAAGATCAAGGATGAGTTGAAGTTCGTGGGCGTGCAGGAAGTCGAGGTCTAGCGTCTTGAAGCTGCCGTTGCTCTCATCCCGCGAACTCTGCAGGTTCTTGAAGCGGGAAGGGTTCCAGCTTGTTCGGCAGAAAGGGAGCCATCGCTTCTACGGGCATCCCGACGGCCGAACCACCGTTGTGCCAATGCATGCCGGCAAGGACATCGGCCGAGGCTTGCTGAAAGCCATCCTTGAAGAAATAGCAATGGATCGCGAAGAGTTCTTCGAAAGATGGAAATAAACTAACGGTCCGGGACAGCTTTCTGCGTTTGCCTGGCTCGGCCACGCCGTTCCCGCAGGCCGCCGCCTCTCTCGCTACGGCAGCAAAGACCGCTATGACAAGCACGATACCAAATGGAAGCGCCCATCCCTTCATCCTCCCTCCCGGAACACGCTCGTTTTTAAAGGTTGCGCCGGTGGTGCGTGTTTTGGGTCCACTCCGTGTAGGCATTACGGCGCGTCCGGAAGTCTTTCGGGAAATCGGCGGCAAGGCTCATAAAGGCCGCTGCCTCGAGCGTAGGCAACATGACGCGGCCTCGCAAGGCGCACAGAACCTCCTTCCGCCGGCCAGAGGCGGTCGAAGCGACCCGACGTTGTGGCCGGCCACATGAAGCCCCCTATCGGAGCCTGCTCAGCAAGATCGGCAGGCTTCTCGAAGAGGGCCGCACACAGGCGTACCGCGCCCTCAACGCCGCCTTGGTCCAGACCTATTGGGCCATCGGCA
>CAYUKJ010000148.1:0-599 GCA_964445245.1 uncultured Methanosarcinales archaeon
CCCAAGGCCGCATAGTCGATGAAATGGAACGCGTTGGCGCCGGTGCCATAGCAGGGGATGAGGTTGCAGCGCGCGTTGTATGTCTCGTTGATGGCGCGGCACGCCGCCAGCGTCGCCGGACTGGACGCCCAGCAGGCGTCGTACCACCCGTTCTGGTTGAAATCCCAGCACTCGAATTCGGCGGCCTCGTTGAGCCGCGCGTACAGCAGATAGTCGTCCTCCCAGACGAAGCCGTCGTTGGCCGCTGCCCCGTCGATCTGCCAGGACTCCTGAAAGTCGATGTCGGCCGCCTGCGGCGAGGGCTCGGTTCCCTCGACCCGGACCGCCTCCATCGGGTCCGCCGACACCGGCAGAGCAGCAAGAACAAGCAGCGCAACCGACCAAGCACCCCTCATGCCTGGAGATAACAAGCGCCAATTTAAAAATTACGTGAATTTTTCTGCAAATCGCCAAAGTATAGATTTAAATAGTCTCGATTAAAATTAATGAATCATCTTTCGTCCCCTTCGCGCTCTTGTGCGCCCTCGGAAAGCATGTCCTCAAGGCCGGCCAGGCCGCGGGGGAGCCGCGTCAGGTACTCGGGGAAGAGCCAACGGCGG
>CAYUKJ010000148.1:609-3039 GCA_964445245.1 uncultured Methanosarcinales archaeon
GGTTGGGGGCGTCCCAGAGCGCGCCGTCGAACCGCTTGGCCGCGTAGGTGGCGAGGTTGTACATGGCGCTCCGCACAAGGAAGTAGACGCCCTCGGGCGCCTCGAGCTTGACGCGGTAGAGCTTGCGGCCCTCCGAGAAGTCAAGGATGCCGAGCAGCGGGTCGTGCTCGGGCATGAGGGTCTCAAGGGTGGGGAGTTGGCGCAGCATCTTGTACAACTTCGGGCTTGCGACAATGGCGCCTTTTTTTGTGACAATCCTTGCGAGGGCCTTCGCGGGGTCCGCGATGCCTTGTTCGCGGGCCTCCTCCAAGGCAGACTGGCGGGTGCCGCTGGGGGATTGGCGCGTTGAGTAGTAGGCGGGCGAGGCGTATGCGACAGCTGTCACGATCCCTTGCGCCCGGTGGCCGTTGGGGAGGACTGGCAGCCAGCGGCACACATGCAGATGGGGCGTCTGTTTGAAAGTCTGAAAGCCAAGGTCCTCCAGGAAGAACCCGTCGAAGGCGGGCTTTGTTTTGGCGTAGATGCTCAGCTCGTGAGTCATCCGCGCCGGGTGCTGCAATCCCTTTATAAGACCGATGGATCTTCTGTCGTTTGTCACGTCGTATGGGCCCGCCCTAAATCCATTTAAACACGGCCAGTCCCCCGGAATCATGCTCATCGTCCAGGTCCCCTATAACGCGGCCTCGCTGTCGAAGCGCTCCGGCCAGGAGGATGCCCCACAGGCTATTGTCGAGTCCCTGCCCCACGTCTTTCTCTCAGAGTCCGGGATGCCAGTCCATTTCGAGCAGAGGATCGTCCAGGTCGACAATCTCAACATTGCGCAGGCGAACCAGGCCGTCTTTGACGCCGTATTGGGCCTCAAAGACAAGGCCGTCCTGCTCGGCGGCGACCACGGCCTGACGTTCTCCGCCTCTGCGGCCTTCGCGAAATCGCATCCGGGGGCGGGCCTCGTAGTCTTCGATGCGCACCCGGACTGCGAGTCAGAGATGGATCCGCCGACGCACGAGGACTATCTGCGAATGCTCATCGAGCGCGGGCACCTTTCGCCCGACCGCGTGATACTTGTCGGCATCCGCAACAGCAGCATCGCTGAGCACAACTACATCAGGCAGAAACGGCTCAAGGTCTTCTCAATGGCGGAATTGGCCCGCGAGGGAATCCAGGAAAGCTGCGACGCCGTCATAGCGGCAGCGCGCGCGTGGCCGTCGTTCTACCTGTCCCTAGACATCGATGCCGTAGACCCGGCGTTCGCGCCAGGGACCGGGTACCGCGAGGTGGGAGGCCTCACGTCGAGGGAATTGCTGTACTTTGTGTCCCGCCTGCGCCTCATCAGGGCGCTGGGCATGGCGGACATCGTCGAAGTCAACCCGCGCCTGGACCGCGAGAACCTGACCGTGAATCTGGCCGCCAAATTGGTGTGGGAATTGGCGTGAATCCATTGGGCTTTTATGCCAAGAAGCCCTGCAAGAGGCCGTGCGGCTGCTTGTCGCCCTCGCCCTTCCTCGGCTTGCTTGGGGTGTGCGTCGAGGCCGGGGAGGAGGTCATTTATTTTTTCTTTCTTTTTCCCATTTTTAACTTTACTAAACCGATGATGACTATTGCCAATACTGTCCCGATCCCGATAGCCTTATAAGCCCCATTATCTTCTGCAACAAAAATTCCGGCTATGGGGTTTGTCTTCTTGCTGTTCACCGCTATGGTGACTCTTCTGTTGAAGGTATATATGTTCTCGTCTCCTTTGTCGCCGTCGCCTTTGGCCCTTATCAGCATCTTTATGAAGTGCTCTTTGAGCTCTGCATCCTTGTCTATTCTGACTTTAAAGACGGCTTTTCCCGTCTCGCCGGGCTTGAGCTCCCCTATATAGTTGCTTCTGGAATCAAAGCTGAATGGCTGTGAGCTTTGGGTGATCAGCCTTGCATCAACGGCTTCTGCGTCTTCGCTTCCCGTGTTCTTCAGATAGACTTCCAAGTCGATTGAGGATCCTGATTTTCCGCCTCCTTTAACGTCGACGACGTCTATTACGGGTTTTTCTTTGACTAACAATGGGATGGCGACCATTGTCGTGTATTTGTTGTTGTCAAGGTCCATGTAGTTGAGCTCCAAATCAAGGTCATATCTAACCGGGCTTGCGTCCTCGTCGACATTGATGAAGAAAGTCGCCTTTTTTGACTCGTTGACAGCCACATTTCCTATCCATAGTCTGTTGCTGTTAGTGTAGGAATGCTCAAGTATTTCGGGCAGAATAAGTATTGCTTCAACAGACTTTGAGTTCTTATGGCCGGAATTCTCTATGTAGGTGTCCAGCTCAACATAATTATCTCCGGGCCTGATTACCGAAGGGACAGTCACGATATTCGCGACTCCCAGGACAATGCCCTCTTTTTTCACATCAATATAGAAATCATGGACTTTTGCGGCGTCTGCCGGTCT
>CAYUKJ010000149.1:0-1689 GCA_964445245.1 uncultured Methanosarcinales archaeon
CGACGGCCGCAATCGTCTTTTCTTGTGCGCGCAGCCGTGAGAAATACTGCCGGTCGAATTCCCGGTCGGCCTCCTTGAGCGTGAGGGGGGCGCGCGGCAGCGATTCCACGATCTCCCGGCTGAGCTGCGAGGTGTCACTGTAGAGCGACTGGAGTTTTGCGGGATGGAGGATGCCCTCGAAGTTCTTGAACGCCTCCTCCAGGATCCGGCCGACCTCGACTTCCCTGACGTAGCTTGGCCGCAGCATCTCCGCGCGGACGCGCGCCAAGTCGAGGCGGGCCTGGTTGGCGAAGCGGTGGATGCTGCGCCGGTCCACGTCCGCGATCCTGGCGACGATGCTGACATTCCCGTAATGCTCCAATAGGAGCTTGCGGAAGTAGTCGGCGCGAAAGAGGGCCTTGGCCTTCTTGTACGGCAGCGCCGAGTTGACCGTCAGGCCCAAAATCGGGTTGGCCGTGAGCTTGCTGGTGATGTCGTCGCGCAACTCCGGCAGCTGGATGCCAAGCGACCGCTGGACCCAGCTGTCGACGAGGGGGGCAAGCTGCTCAATGAGGCGCAATTCGAGGGGAGGCTTCTCCATCCGTTCTGAGACATTTCCATCATATATAAATGTTTATGATTTTTTTGCGACAAGTCTCTGTTTTCAGGCCCATGAAGGCTTTTATGCTCTGACGCCTTCAACGCTAGACTATGACAGCCTGTGCGCCCCATGTGTAGGTCCTATCAAGGCCTCCTCTCTCCCGCCCAGCCCAAGGATGGCAAGCTGATGCAGCCGTTGGCCTGGTTCACCGGCCGACCCTATGCCAGTGGATGCGGCTATGCCGGCCCCACCGTTGCGGCCTTCCTGGCCAGCCGGCCCCCGATGTACGAGCAGACGCCCCGGGTCTACACGCAGATCAAGCACATATTCTTCGAGGGCCCCGCGCAGCCGGTCTATGTCGCCCGGGCCCTGTATGACGGTGAGGGGGGAGAGGGCAAGGGCGGCGGAGGGCTGACAGGCACGCACACCCTGGAATATTTCAAAATGCTCCTGGCCAAAGGGCAGGACGGGTTGGAGTACTCGATGGACAGCCACCTGCGCCGCATGCAAACGCAGATGCAAGCTCAGCAAGAGGCCCTCGCCCAGCTCACTGCGCAGCTTCGCGGACAATCGGCAAAGGCGCCAGGACAGCGCACAACAGACCTTCCCTCGCCGTACCTGCTGCGGCCCTTCGCGCCGCCGTATGCCGCCCTCCCTCCAGATGCGCAGGACGAACTTGCCGCTTTGGCTCTCAACACGCTTCAGCCCCGCAAGGCCCCGCAAAAGGCACAGCCATCACCAAAACATCTCAAGCACAGCCTCGAGCGCCAAATCTCGCTCCTAGAACAGGAGCTGGACCTTGCCGCATGAGCCGCGCCGCCCTCCTTCGCCAGCAGGCAGACGCGCTCTCGGCGCGCCGCCCCGCGCAGGCCGCGCGGCTCTACCTCGACGCCGCCAAGGCCACCCTCGAGCAGGCCGGCCAAGACCCTGACCGCGAGTCCGAGCACGTCAACGAAGCGGCCGCGCTCTTCTTGAAGGCTGAGGCCCTCGCCCGGCGCCAGGACTCTCCGTCCGAGGAATTCCTCGACGGCCTGCGCGTGCGCAGCCCGCGCTTCACGTTTGACGATGTCGGCGGCCTCGTCGAGGTCAAGCAGGCCGTCGCGCTCTGC
>CAYUKJ010000149.1:1699-3037 GCA_964445245.1 uncultured Methanosarcinales archaeon
CCCCTCCGGCAGCCCGAGCTCTTCTCCTACTTCAATCGCGCCATCGGCGGCGGCATCCTCATGTACGGGCCGCCCGGCTGCGGCAAGAGCTATCTGGCTGAGGCGGCGGCAGGCGAGGCCGGTGTGCCCTTCCTGCACATCAAGGCCTCGGACCTCAAGAGCCGCTGGGTCGGCGAAACCGAGCAGCGCATCGCTTCGCTCTTCGCGTATGCGCGGGCGAATGCGCCCTGCATCCTCTTCTTTGACGAATTCGAGAATCTGGGGAGCGACCGGACCGAGCTGCCCCACTACGCGGCCAGCTTCGTCTCGCAACTGCTCTCAGAGATGGACGGCGTCGGCACCAAGGACCAGCAGATCCTTCTCCTTGCTGCGACGAACGAGCCCTGGAGCCTCGACGGGGCGCTCCGCCGCGAGGGGCGCTTCGGGCGCACCCTCTTTGTGCCGCCCCCCGACCGCGCCGCGCGCCTCCACATCCTAACGCACTTGCTCGACGGCGTCCCCCTCGAGGGCCCCCTCGATCTGGACGCGCTGGCCGCCGCGTCATTGGGCCTCACCGGGGCAGACCTCAAAGGCGTCGTGACCGCCGCCAAAGACCACGCGATCGCCGCGTGCCTCAAGCACGGGATCCGGCGGCCCCTGCGCCTCGCCGACCTCTGCCTCGCCCTCAAGGGCCGCTCCTCGACCGCGACTCCGTGGTTCCGCAAGGCCAAGCGCGTCCTGCGCCAGCTCGGGCGCGAGACGGAGTTCCCGGAGATATCTGCGTACAAGCCGGCCTAAGCTTTAAGTAGGAGCAGTCCTTGACCGATGCCATGGTCATCCCGCCCAAAGTCCTGTCATCTCAGCGAGTCTATGACGGATTCCTGAAAATCCGGCGCGACGAACTGGAGTGGCCCAACGGCCACCGCATGCCCTACGAGGTCATGGAGATGCGCAATGTCGTCATCGTCCTCCCGATTCTGGACGACAAGCGCGTCGTCATGCTCAAGCAATACCGGCACCCCGTCGGCGAGGTCCTCCACGAACTGCCGGCGGGCCTCGTCGATGCCGGCGAGCGCCCCCAGGACGCCGCGCGCCGCGAACTCATGGAAGAGACAGGGTACCTGGCGAAAACCCTGCGCCACCTCGGATCCTACGCGCCCATCGGCGGGATCAGCACGATGTGGTTCCACATCTTTTTGGCCACCGACCTAGAAGACGGCACCGCCACCCCCGAAGCTAGCGAAGACCTCGAGCTCGTCCTCGTGCCCTATCCAGAGGTCCTGCGCGGCGTCGAGCCGGGAGCCTACCCGACGCTCTCAGTCAACTTCGCCGTCCTCTACTACGAACACATTCTCCGCC
>CAYUKJ010000150.1:0-3029 GCA_964445245.1 uncultured Methanosarcinales archaeon
CGCTCAAAGACGGTCCGCAGCGTCTCGAGGAGGCGCTGGCGCAGGAGGGCGTCAGCAGGGGGAAAGTCCCGCATCCCCTTGGGCAGCTCGAGGGTCATGGCAGGCCTCTATAACCCGGAGTAGAGCTAATCCCTGCCAAGGGCCACCCGAAGGGTTCAACGCAAGAAAAAAGGGTGGCCGCGGCCGGCCAGCCGGGGGTTGCCCCCTCCGGGGTGGCTGGCAAGCGAGCGAAGCGAGCGTCGGCCCGCGGCCTCATTTGCCGAATGGCCTTATACTCAAAAGGGCGGCAGCCGGGATTTGAACCCGGACCAGGAGATCCACAGTCTCCGATGCTGACCAGATTACACCACTGCCACCATGGAACATCGGCAATCCGACAGGGAGAAGTTGAACCGTCCGAAACAGAACCAGAACTACCTTGAACCGTCGGCCGTCCTATGAAGGCAACCAACTCCGGTCATGGAGTGTTGTATGTCGGAGTGGGTTTATAAGGATTCCGGTGGGGTTCCTGACGTCGGCCCCAGAAACGACCGCCCCCGCTACCTTTAAAAAGGGGTCCGGGTTCTTTTCTGCAATGGACGGCGTCCTTGCCCACTACCTGATGGCCCGCCACCACACAAGCGGCAACCAGATGGTCCTCTACGTCAAGTCCTTCGACTCCCGGAAGAAGGCCGAGGCCCTCGTCGGAAAGACCGTCGTCTACAGCACGGGAAAGAAGGATATCAAGGGGCAGATCACCGCCCCGCACGGCAACTCCGGCGCGGTGCGCGTGCGCTTCGAGACCGGGATGCCGGGCCAGGCCATAGGGAAGAAAGTCAAGATCGGGTGAGTCTCGCAACATATTCTCTCTATTCTCTCGCAACACATTTAAATCCATCCTCTTCAAACGGCAGAATGCGCGCTCAAGACCTGCCCCCCTTCATTCTCGGACTGACGCTCTGCCTTGTCGGTGCCGTCCTCGTAGCTGAAATCGCGAGAGAGAGCCCTCAGGGGCAGATTATCGGCGTCGTCCTCTTTCTCGTCGGCCTCCTGTCGCTGGGGCTCGGCTACTATTTCCGGGAGTGGTGAAACCGAGAGCGACAGCGGATTTCTTGGAAGCCTCGCTCCATGGCCCGATGTACTTGGAGAGGACACGCGTTTGAGTGGCCTATCCACTGAGGGAGGTTTCTGCTGTCCTGCGAGACTCGAGTTATATGAACGTAGTAATTTTCCTCTTAAACTTTTTCTCTATTAAGTCTTTTCTGTCTTTCAATTTCGGATGGTTCGGCAGGTATTCCAACGCGGCTAAACATCTCCGTGCGGCAGATACAAAATCTTGTTCAGCCAAATAATAATCGACGATTTCAATGTGCGGATCAGCGTAAAACGGGTCATACTTGAGTGCGTCCATAAAATGCGCGACCGCCTCGCCTTTTTTTCCAGCGGCGTACGAATAAAACCCCATCAAGAACACGACGCGGGCCATTTTTTTCTTGTACTCCTCAAACCCAATCCTGGGGTGGTTGGCTTCTTGCAGGGCAGCCCGGATCCTCAGCTTCAAGTCCCCGGCCAGGGGGCTCGAATATTGCCCAATGGCCTTTTCGTCAGACTCCGTAATGTGCGGCGGCGCGGTCTTAGGGGGCTTTGCGTGGCCGGCATATCCCCGCCCTTTGGCGGGCACTTTGTAGACTCCCGTCTCATTTGGTTGGGGAGTCTGGGGGGTTTTCGCTGCGCCTCCACATTCTGACCCAGTGTCGATCACCTCATCGAGTCCTTTCTCATGCGTCAAAGGGACACCGGGGCTCTTCACTTCACCGGCCTTTTCTTGCTTTTCGGCGGAAGGTCCTTGCCCTTGGCCGAGCAAATCCTCGAGCCTTTTCTTTATCCGTACTTCAAGGGCGGCGTCAATGCTGTCGTCAGATGCCATGGGAAAGGCATTTATCTTAATTATAGAGTAGTTACTAACATTAAATATTTTGTGTTTCCGTGGGCAAAATTCAGTTTAATATCCCCGCTTTTTCTGGAACATCAAGAATAGCCCCCCAATCGCGCTCCCGATCGCCAGGAGCCACGAGAAGAACCGCTCCGGGACAAGCTCGAAGGACAGTTTCCCGAGCAGGTCCAGAATGGAGAGGACGCCGCCCGCCAAAAAGAGGAGCCCGAGGAGGACGCCAAAGCCGCCGCCCTTCTTCTTCTCGCCGCGTGAGAGAGCCTTCATCAAGTCCTTGTCGCTGATGCCCTTGGCCACGGTCCCATTCTGAAGGCAGGCCTTTAAAACATTTTAGGTTCTGGAGGGTGCGTTGAAAGCCTCGCTGCGCTCGCCCTTGCTGGCCTGCTCGGCCTGGCCCTCTCGCAGGCGCGGGCGGGACCACCCCGAAGGGGCCGTCCCCCGATCCCTGCCGCACTCGCAACGAGTCAGGCCTCGCCCCTAAGGCCAGCAAGGGATACTTTCAACGCACCTGGTTCTGGAGCCCAATTCCTCCCTTCCGGCAAAAAATATTTAAATAGGGGGTTCCGGAGGGGCGACATGGCGCCTCCCCCTGTCGGCCCCGAACTCGAGATTTGGGGCGCGATTCTCCTGGGCCTAGTAATCGGCTTCATCGAGCTTGTCTTCGTCCACCAGGACGAGCGCGGCCTCGGGTGGCTTGGACACGGCCTCCACGCAGTACCTTTCACGATACTCTTCACGTTCATCACGATGAATGTGGGCTTCGTCCTCAGCAAGATACCGAAACTGGGGATAGCGTCGAACCCAGTCACAGAGGCCATCGTCATAGTCGTCATCGGCATCATCGCCATGGCGAAAATCGCGGCCGCCGCCGCTATCGCCGGCAACACCCGCATCGGCGAAAAGAAGATCCACATCCTCGTCATCGGGCTGCTCATCATCGCGGCCCCGTATGCCTGGAAGTACGGCCTCAAGGCAGTCTTGATGCCCTTTCTCAACTCCCTCCCCTTCACCTAGAACAGGCCTTCCTGTTCCTGCGTCCGGAAGGGTCCAAAACCGGCATTCTCAAGGGCTCCCGGGCCACTTCTTGAAGCGGAAGACG
>CAYUKJ010000151.1:0-3026 GCA_964445245.1 uncultured Methanosarcinales archaeon
CGGCCCTCCCGTGCCAAGTCCGTTGGGTGCCTGTGCGATCCCGTCGCCGCAATACGTCACCGTGCAGGAGGCAGAGCACCCGTCAGTGCTGACCTGGTTGTTGTCGTCGCAGGCCTCGGCCTGGCCGACCCCGTTGGGGTTTTGCACGGTGCCGTCGCCGCACGTCGTGAAGACGCAGTCGGCGCAGGTGTCGGTGTTGAGCGCGTTGCCGTCATCGCATTGCTCAAACACCCCAAAGCCGTTGGGGGTCTGCCGGAAGCCGTCAGCACACCGGGTCCTGCGGCAGCTCGGGTTGCAGGTGCCCATGTCGCTGTTGTAGACGTAATTGTCGCACTCCTCGGTCCCGCCGCTCTGGTTCCAATTGAAGCCGTCGCCGCATTCGGCCGTCCGGCAGCTGCTCAGGCAGCCATCGTTGTTGTTAAAGTTCCCGTCATTGCAGGGATCCGTGGGCGGGTCCCCCTCCCAGATGAAGGCCTCCTCGCGGGGAGAATGCGCGGCGGAAGCTGAGGTCCGACCCGGCCGCTCCTCGAAAGACTCGATGATCTTTTTCAGGCTCTCAGCGTATAAGGCCACCGGCTCCCCGAAAAGCGGACCCGGCGACGCAACTGAGCCCGCATCTTCGGGCTCGCTGAAAGGCTCGACGCCTGCCCGGACCGGATATGCGGGCGCATCGAAATAAACCTTGCTGAAAATGGGCGACGCCTCTCCTTTGCTGAAGACGGGAGAGCCCGCCGGGCGGCAGCTGGTGGGCGGGACGAGGAGGCAGTTCTCGCAGCCGTCCCCGTTGACCGTGTTGCTGTCGTCGCATTCCTCGCTTGGAAAAAAGCGGTAGCCGTCGCCGCACCGCGCGATCTGGCAGGTCGGGGGGCACTCGTCATTGACGTCCGTGTCGCCGTCGTCGCAGGCCTCGGCCCCCTCCACGCGGGAGTTGCCGCAGAGGGCGCAACCGCCGCGGTCGTACGTGCAGGGCTGCAGGGAATTGTATCCTGTGCATGAGAGCGTTCCGCTTGTCCAGCCCTCATTGATCCGCGTGCACAGAGTATACGGCAGGGCGGGGCCGTCGCAGGTTTCGCCCTCCTCGAGGAGGCTGTTGCCGCAGACGCCTGGATTGCAGATCCCGCCGTCCTCGGTGGTGTCGTTGTAGTATGAGCATCCGCTGTCCTGGGGGAAGTCCGAGCAGTTGTTGTCGTCGTTATCCAGCCCGTCGTCGCACGCCGTCACGGCGCATCCGGTGCCTGCCACGCCCAGGCAGACGAACCCGCGCTCATACTCAAGCTTGATCTCGACTTCGCCGCCAAGGGGCGCCTGCATCATGTTTGGCAGGGTGTCGGCGACGCGCATCGGGACGTCTGTGAAGCAGACCAGCTGCTCCTGCCCCTTCTGCGTGTCGACGGTGAGCACGAGCTCGCGGTTGTGGAACTCGACGTTCCGGATGGAGGCGCCGCTTTTGAGCTTGATCGTGGACCAGGAGTTCGCCCCCACCAGCTCCATGCTCTTGGCCCGGTCCACAATCAGGCTGCAGAGCTGCTCGGTCGTGGCCTCGGAGACGGATTCGCGGTCTCGGACCCCGCGCTGGGACCCGTGGATGAGGAGTGGGACCAGGATGAGGACGCCTACCGCCAGGAGCACGAGAAATTCTGTGGATAGCTGGCCCTTTCTAGGCATGAGCCCCTTCTCCCGCCTTCCTTTTTAAAAGATTGTGTCGTTATCCCCAAGAAGTGAAGAGGCGTTTGACGAATGTTTTATAATAAGGGTTCCTCCGTGGCAAATTGGATGGGACCTCCCGCCTTGCCCGCGCCAGATTTTCCAAAGTATTTGGACGAGCTGTCGCTCCGCATGCTCCACCTAGAGACGTTGGCGGCCGCCGAGCTTCGGGAGGACCTGCGCCGGATGGAGACATTGCGCTCGCTGTTCTCGTCATATCAGCAGGACGCCCACCGCCTCCGCATGGAGCTCCTTGATGCCCGCCGGGAGCTGAAGCAGGCTGAGCAGGCTTTCGCCCGCGTGATCGCGGTCTGGCAGCGGACGGCGCGCGGAGGGGACCTGCAGCGCCTCCAGGACCGCGTCGACGCCTGGCCCCTAGAGTTCTTCCTGACAGAAAAAGAGCGGCGAAGAGAGAAGACGCGCCTTGAGAAGGTCCGGATTTCCTAGGCTGGTGCCGCCGCAGAGGCCTTGACGGCTATCGCCTCCGGCCCAAGGACCCCTTCACGCTCCAAGACCGCGCGCAGCGCAGCAACCCCGACCTCAAGCTGCGCCTTGTCAGGCTCCAGCGTCGTCAGGCGCTGCATGAGCATCCCCGGCGAGATGAAGAGGCGGAACCACGCCGCCCTTCCATACCTTGCGCCCAGGCGGATGACCTCGTAGGCAAGGCCGGCCACTAGGGGGAGCAGGAGGAGCCGGAGGCCGAACTTGGCCCAGAACGAGGCGGACCAGGGGATGAACATGTTCACGAAGATGCTGAGGAAGATCACGAAGAACACGAACGTCGTGCCGCACCGCGGCTGGGCCGTAGTGAACGCCTTGGCCTCGGCCTCGGAGAGCGGCCGGCCCGCCTCGTAGCAGTTGACGGCCTTGTGCTCGGCGCCGTGGTACTGGAACACCGCCCGGACATCCGCCATCCTCCCGATGAGGGCGACGTAGCCCACGAACAACGACAATTTCACGAGGCCGTCCACGAGGTTGAGCCAGAGATTCTGCGCCGCCACCATGCTTGCCAGCCACAGGGGCAGGAGCTTGAAGAGGGCGACGGCGGCCACAATGCTGATTGCCAGCGCCAAGCCCATCTCCCGCCGGCTGACGGGCTTTGAGTCGCCCGAGGCGATCTGGGCAGATTCGTTCAAGACCTTGATGCCCATCCACAGCGTTTCGCCCATCGTGGCGATGCCTCGGAGGACGGGGAGACCCAGCCACTTGTGGCGCCGGGTGATGGCTGTGAAGCGCCGGGTCTTGACCCGGATGAGGCCGTCCGGGGCACGGGCCGCAAGGGAGACCCATCGGGGGCTGCGCATCATGACCCCGCCGATGAC
>CAYUKJ010000152.1:0-3010 GCA_964445245.1 uncultured Methanosarcinales archaeon
AAGGACAAGGTCTGCGGTGGACGAGGCGGGGGTTGCCCCATTCAGGGTGCCGAGTAGGCCATTTTTTACACTTTTTACACAAAGCAACGGTGACCGCAAACTACATAAACCCCTGGTTTAAAAAGCGGCCTATGCCGACGCTCCTGGAGCAGGTGGAGGCCGAGGTCACCAACTACCACAACCTCGACGAACTGCGCAATGCCTTCATCGCGCACGGCTACCTCGAAAAGGACATCGACGAGGTCATCCACAAGCTCGCCCACGCCGGCCCAAAGACCGCCGAGGCCCGGGCCGTCCGCCTCTTCACGTACAAGGAGATCCTGGACCGGATCGGCTACGGCTTTGTGACCCACCAGTTCATCAACATCCTGTTCTTCTTGAGCGGGGCCGGCTATTTCCTCATAGGCGCCCTCAACGGACTGCGCGCCATCGTCAATACCCTGTTCTCCTCGTTTCTGCAGGAGTACGCCAAGCGCCACGACATCGGCAAGGACTTCATGAGCGCCAGCGGCATCGCCTTCGGCTTCTCGTTCGTGCTGATGGCCATCGCGATCCGCCTCCAGAACCTCTGGCTCTTCTCCTTCGCGCTGCTGGCCGGCTCCATCGGCGTCGTGACCTACGGGGACCTCTACAGCAGGCTCATCAAGGAGACGCTCAAGCGCGAGAAGATGACGCCATTTTTGGCGCGCATCAGCTACTACGGCATGCTCATCACCGCCGTCAGCCTCCTGGTGGCCGGCTGGATTCTCGAGCGCTTCCCCCTCGAGGGCGCCCGGGCACGGATCTTCGGGATGTCGGTCCCCATCATCGGCTACCTGCTCACCTTCGAGGTCACGGCGATCGCCTTCATCCTGTCCGGCTACTTCCTCCATTTCCTGCAGTACCGCACCCCAGCCAAGACGTACCCCTTGGGCAAGTTCATCGGGGAGTACACGCGCACGCTCCACGGCCAGCTCGCCTGGTTCACGCGCCACCGGCCCATCTTCCTCCTCCTCCTTGCCACCGTCCTCACCGCCTCCGTCCAGATCCTGGGGAACTCGTACTACGGGATCTTCATCTATGACGCCTTCAAGACGCAGGGGGCCGGGGGCTTCCTGAACGTCGCGATCATCTATGCCACCGCGCTCCTCGTCAGCTTCCTCGGGCCGCTCCTCACCAAGCACATCCACAAGGCCATCGGATTGACGCCGATGCTCGTCTTCGGGACCTGGCTCATGGCGTTCCTGCCCGTCACGGCCGTCTTCAACCCGAATCTGCTCGCCATCGCCGTCGCCGTCAGCTTCTCGATCCTGGGCAACGTCATCGTCGGCATGGCACACGGCCTGCTTGCCCACAAGATCCTCAGCGAGCATGACCGGCAGACCTACTTTGCCAGCGTGAGCCTCGCCACCGTCATTCCCTTCCTCGTCTTCATCCCGCTGGGCGCCTGGTGGGCCCAGACGCACAGCCTCCAGAGCGTCTTTTTGAACATGGGCCTCATCCTCCTGGTCGTCGTGACGACCATCTACCTGCTCCTTGTGTGGATATCGAACAAGCCGGGAAGGCAGAGCCAGGCGGTCCCGGCCTCCGTCCATTAGGCAGCGGCGGGCGCTGGCAGGTACGGCATCAAAAGCGGAGAAGTAACAGGATGCGTGCCCTTTAGTCCTTTTTCTCTATGTTGAGCAGCGTCTGCGTGTGGCTGCGCAGGTTGTTCATCATCTGGTCCTTGGCCATCTCCAGGAGCGCGATGGCCTCCAGGGGCTTGATGTTCTGGCTTTCGATCTTCGTCTTAATCGTCTCGCCAACGAGAAACGTGACGGAGAAGCGCCGCTCGCCGGGCCGGTCTTCAGTCATGCGTCCATAAACGCGCGGCCCTATATAAAGTTTGGCGTCTTCGGGGCTCCGTTGACATCATGGACCGCCACCCTTACGGGCGAGCCGTGGCGCGCCTAATCCACGCTGCACCCAGGGGGTCGCCCCCTACGGGGATGGGTGCCCTGCTACGACGAAATCCCGACGGCGAGCAGGGTGGCGGCCGCCGCCAGGCGGGTGATGTCAACGGAGCTCGTATTCAACCGGCGCCACGGAGCGCAATTCTTAAAAAGCTGGGGCCGCCCCGACGCGGCATGGGGTGGCAAGACGTCTACTTCGGCAACACGATTGGACAGTACCTCACGTTCCTGGCATTTCTGGCAGGGGGACTCCTCCTCGGACGCGCGCTGCACTGGGTTATCGAGCGCATCGTTACGCGCATGGCGGCCAGGACCCGGACGAAGCTGGACGACGTGGTCGTCGCCGCCCTGAAGGGCCCCTTCGTGTTTTTCGTCTTCGCCGTCGCCTTCGTCGCCGGCCGGCGGGCCCTGGCGCTCTCGCCTGAGGCGGAGGCTGTCTTTGGGTCGCTGGCCCGCATCCTCTTCACGGTGACGGCGGCCTGGGCCACGACCGGCCTCCTGGACGCGCTCCTCCAGCACTACTTGACGCCGCTTGCGGCCCGGACGAAGACGGACCTGGACGAGCACCTCCTCCCCATTTTCCGCAAGCTCGTCAAGGTCCTCATCGTCATCATCGCGGCCATCATGATCCTCGACGACTTCAACATCAACGTCTCCGGCCTCCTGGCCGGCCTGGGGCTGGGCGGCCTCGCCTTTGCGCTGGCGGCCCAGGACCTGCTGGGGAACATGTTCGGCGGCATGGCCATTCTCGCCGACAAGCCCTTCAAGCTGGGGGATACCATCCGCATCGACAAGTTCGAGGGCGTCGTCAAGGACATCGGCATCCGCACGACGCGCATCCAGACTTCCCAGGGCTCCATCATCAGCGTCCCGAACTCGATGATCGCCAAGACCCCTGTCGAGACGCTGCGCAAGCCCTCATGAGCCGCGCCCTTGTCCTGATCGTTTTGGGCGTTATGGCGGCAAGCTGCGCGCGCCCGGCCTCCGCGCCGGCGAATGCCTCCCTTCCGGGCTGCGCCGCCGACCCGGAGTGCCGCCTCTGCTTTTGCGGGGCGCCGGCCCTGGGCCGCTGCATCCCC
>CAYUKJ010000153.1:0-2985 GCA_964445245.1 uncultured Methanosarcinales archaeon
CGTGGGCAAGACACGCCTGTCCAAAGTGAAGGTCCACCGCATCCTCAAGCGCCTCGAATCCTTTGGCATCGTCAGCAAATACCCGTACGGAGTCACGAACAAGATCCGCCTCGAAAAAAGCCTGTACGAGGAATGAGCCCCGACATCGATTTTAAAACATCGAGAAGGTTCAGTTTCATTTTCCCCCCGGATCGTTGCTTGCTCTCGTTGCTTGCTCTCGCCCGCGCCCGGGTTTTGTTTTAAGGCACTTTCCCCTTCCGGCTGCGATGAAAATCTCGCTTCGCTCGGCTTTTGTGGCCTGCTCGCTGTATCTAAGTGCATTCTTCCGGGAGCCATCCCCGTAAGGGGCAACCCCCTGGCTCCTCAGAAATGCCCTTGGCATTTCTGGGACCCGGAAATCTTCGATTTTCGAGGTCACAGCAACGCGAACGTTGCTTGAGCCAGGAAGCCTTTGAGGCTTCCTGTGCTCCAGCGCAAGAAGCACTATCACAGCTCGCCCCTAAGGCCACAAAAGTACATCTTCATCGCAGCCCACTCTTCCACAAACTTCTTATATAACCCTTAAGAGGACGGCCCATCCCAGTCATCCCACCGGAGGTGGCCCATGAAGACGGTGATGCTGGCTCTGCTGGCGTTGCTGGCCCTGCTGCTTGCGACCCCAGCGAGCGCGGACACCCAATCGGCGAAAAGCCAGGAGCTGGCCGCGCGGGTGAAATACCTGGAATGCCGCGTCCATCTGCAGACGGACCGCATCGACGTCTACGCCACGGTGCCGGGCTTGCCGGACCTCTCCAGCCACAAGGCAGCCCTGGAGGCCGATCTTGCGCAACTCGCCGGCCTGACCGGCGACAAAGCCGCCTTCAAAGCCTACCTTGAGGGTTCATTCGAGGCCCACCTGGACGCCGCCAAGGACGCCGTCTCAGCCGCAAAGGCCCAATTCAAGGACAAGAACGTCACGGTCCTCCCAAAGCCCGAGCGGGCCGCCCTGAAAGCCAAGCTTGACGCCGTCAAGCCCGCCTACGAGGCCTGCAGGAGCGGGACGCTCAAAGGGCGGATCCTGGCGCGCATCGCCTTCATCACCGCCTGGGTCGAGAAGTGGAACGGCGTCATCGTCACGATGCGCGAGCAGGGCTACGAGACCGCCACCCTTGAGGCCGTCGTCACCCAGGCCCAGACCCAGGTCCTGCCACTGCTACAAGCGGCCATCGACGAAGAGACGCACGCGGCGAAGAAGGCGGCCCTCAAGGACGCACGCGAGTTCCACCTGCATCTGTGGGCCAATTTCGCCATCAACCGCCTGAGGCTCTACCTGGGCCGAATCGGGAATGCCAACCCCGGCGAAGCGGCCAAAATATCGGCGCTCCTGGATCAGGCCGCCGCCCTGGCGGCGCCTGGCCGGACCTACGCCCCAGGGGAGTTTAACCAGGTCTGGAGCGACATCAAGGAAGCCGCCAAGCTCACCAAAGCCCTGGCGCGCGGCCAGGTGACCCCATGAATACCCGCCTGTTCGCACTCTTGGCGGCAGCGATGCTGCTCCTTGCTTGCTCCAACACAACCACGCCGCCCCCAGATCCCAACGCCCCCGCCATGCTGGCAGTGGTTCCCGACGACATCGCCAGCGAAGACCCGGACCCGGATTTCGTGGAGGCCACCGCGGCCACCGGCTCCGCGGAGACGGAGGCTGAAGGCGGAGATGAGCCCGGAGACGTGGACGAAACGGACGACGTTGACGAGGCCGACGACGGTGATGAGTCCGGGGACGTTGACGAGGCAGGCGATTCGGAGGATGACGACTGAGTCCGCTGCACCCCTCCATGCGCGCCGATTCTTGCAGGGATCCGAAAGCTTATTTTTTTGGCCTTTTTAAACAATTACTTTCGAAAAATACTTATAATACCCCTTAGAGGAAAACCCATCCCGGCCATACTGCCCGCCTCCGGGAGGGCCCAAAGGTGATAAGCATGAAACTCAGCCTGATTATGGTTGCCATGACCATATTCCTGCTTGCGGCCTGTAAGCAGCAGCCCACGGACGTCCCACCGCCCCCGGGCGATGAGACTCCTCCGACCGCTCCTCCCCCGGAGCCCCCCGTTACCACACCGCCTCCGGTCGCTGCGCCGCCTCCAGCCCAGATGAAGGGCGTGTATTATATCCGTGCGACGGCGGTACAGTATGATTCGGAGTTGGGCTGCTTTGATGATGAGGACGGGGGTCCTCCGGCTGACCCGGCCAATCCCGAACCTTGCGATGATGACACGTGCTGGTGCGCCGACCCTGCCAACATCATGAGCGGGCAGCTGTGCGACTGCGTCGGCGGCGTGGCCCAGGTGGCGGGCGCTCCGTCGCAGCCGGGGACGGCGGGTCAGGGCACGGTCTTTTCTCCTGCGGCATCTGTGCAGTATGATCCGGAGTTGGGCTGCTTTGATGATGAGGATGGCGGTCCTCCGGCCGACCCGGCCAATCCTGAACCGTGCGATGATGACACGTGCTGGTGCGCGGACCCGGCCAGCATCATGACTGGCCATCTGTGCAATTGTGTGGGCGGCGTGGCCCAGATGGCGGGCACCCCCTCAGGCACGACCCCTTCGGGCTCATATTCTGCGCCCTTCGCGTCGGTGCAGTATGATCCGGAGTTGGGCTGCTTTGATGATGAGGACGGCGGTCCTCCGGCCGACCCGGCCAATCCGGAGCCCTGCGATGATGACACGTGCTGGTGCGCCGACCCTGCCAACATCATGAGCGGGCAGCTGTGCGACTGCGTCGGCGGCGTGGCCCAGGTGGCGGGCGCTCCGTCGCAGCCGGGGACGCCGGGTGCGGGCAGTCAGGGCACGGTCTTTGCTCCGGCCTCATCAATCCAGTATGATTCGGAGTTGGGCTGCTTTGATGATGAGGACGGGGGTCCTCCGGCTGACCCGGCCAATCCCGAACCTTGCGATGATGACACGTGCTGGTGCGCCGACCCTGCCAACATCATGAGCGGGCAGC
>CAYUKJ010000154.1:0-2965 GCA_964445245.1 uncultured Methanosarcinales archaeon
AAGGCGCCCTAAAGGGCGGGGTATGAGACCCCTAGCTCGCTACGCTCGCAATCAGTTTTTCCATGTCTTCGAGTATCTTGCCCATTTGGCCTTTTGAAATCGTCATGGTGTCCATAGATGCGGTATGCCTCGCTGCATATATAAATATATCGAGGACACAACAGAAAATGCACGGGGGTGGTTCAGCCACTCTTCCATTCTGAGCTACGGTCCCCTCTTTCTCCAGGGGTTAAAGGACGTTTAAAAGGATTTCGGGAGAGAAGCGGCCAAGGCCGAGGGGAAGAAGGGCCTACCGAACGCTGCTCGGAGGCTTTTACTTCCGCCGTGCCACGGGCCGCCCCGCGGGGGTCGCCCCCTCCGGGGTGCGGGGCGAGCCCCGTGGCTGATAACTCAATTAAATAATGACGTGGAAAAAAGCAGAACTACATCTTCTCCAATTTCCCGTTCCGGCCCGTCGTGACCTGCAGGAGGCCCTGCCACTCGTTGACGAAGCCGTCGGTGATCTTGACGGTGTCGCCCTCCTTGACCTCGTCGATCTGCTCGTTCCAGAGGGTGAGGGTGATCTTGCCGCTGTCGTCCTGGATGACGGCGTTGGCGACGCGGCCGGGCTTGCCGAACTTCTGGAAGGTCCGGACATCGCTGATTTCGAGGATCTTGCAGTCCTCGAGGTTGACCTTGCTCTGCTTGGGGAATAGTTCCTTGATTTTCACACTTCCACCTCACCGGCCATGAACGCGGGGGGGTTTTTATGTGTTTGGGTCGGATGGCGAGTTCGTGCGTTCACACCGGAACTTCAATTTTTCAATTTTGCCACGGTCAGCCGGTCACCCCGCAGGGGGTGCACAGAAACCACCAAGGTTTCTGGCATGCTCAAACCCCCAGGGTTTGGCATGCGAGAAGCTTCGCTTCTCTGCATCCCAGAAACCCCTCTTTGGGTTTCTGTGGACAACCCCCGACCGGCTGACGTGGCTCCTCTGATGTCATCCTCTCTCCACTTCGGTGAGCGCCCCATCATCCTCAGAACTCCTACTTCAATTCCTTAAACGTGATGGAACCGTCCAACAGACCGCGGACCGTGTCGGGCAATTTGCCGATCTTGACGCGCTTCTGCTTTTCACTGTCGCGGTCGCGCAGCGTGACGGTCTTGTCCTTGAGGGAGTCGTAGTCGACGGTGACGCAGTAGGGCGTGCCCTCCTCGGCGGCGCGCAGGTAGCGCTTGCCGATGCTGCCGGCCTCATCGTAGCGCGCCACCATGTACCTGGCGAGGTCCGCGTGGATTTTATTGGCAAGCTCGGGCATGCCCTCCTTCTTGAAGAGGGGGAAGACGGCGACGGGGATGGGGGCAAGGGCGGGCGGGACGCGGAAAGTAGTTTTGCCCTCCTCCTCCGAGAGCTTCTCGTAGAAGAGGTCGAGGAGGGCGAAGACGGGGCGGTCGACGCCAAACGCGATCTCCAGGACGTGGGGCTGGACCTTTGTGCCCTCCTCGTCCATCTCGAGGGGCTTGCCGGCCATCTTGGCGTGCTGGCTCAAGTCGTAGTTGGTCCGGTCGTGGATGCCGCAGACCTCGGTCCAGCCGAAGGTCTTGAGCTTGATCTCGAGGTCCCAGGCGTCCCTGGCGTAGAAGGCCTTCTCGTCGGGGCCGTGCTGGCGCAGCCGCAGGCGGTCCTTGGGGATGCCCATCTCCAAAAAGAGTGCGTGCGCCAGGGCCAGGGCCCACGCGTAGGCCGGCGAGGAGAGCAGCTTGGCGGCGAGAGCTTCGCCGACGGCCATGTCCTTGACGGGCTTGTGCTGGCATTGTGCGTCCCATGTCCACAGCGGTAGGAGCGCTTTGGCCTCTACCTCGACGGCGTCCTTGCGGTCGGGGTGGACGAAGAACTGGGCCTCGGCCTGCGTGAACTCGCGCATGCGCAGGAGGTGCTGGCGGGGCGAGATCTCGTTGCGGTAGGCCTTCCCGATCTGGAAGACCCCGAACGGGAGCTTGCCGCGGAAGAACTCCGCGTAGCGCAAGAACGGGAGGTATGTGGCTGTCGCGGTCTCGGGCCGCGCGTACGCCTCGGTGTCGAGACCCACGGTGACTTTTAGCATTAGGCTGTGCTTGCTGGTGCGGGCCTCAAGGGGCGCACCGCAGGCGGGGCACTTGGTCTTGGACAAGTACTCCTCGTATTCGTTGGGCACGATGTCGGCGTCCGGAAAGGCCTCGGCCAGGAGATTGTCGACGCGAAAGACCGCACTGCACTTGCCGCAGCGGGCCATGACGTCCGCGAATCCTGCCAGGTGCCCGGAGGCCTCCCAGACCTTCCTTGGCAGGATCGTGGGGCACTCGACCTCAAAGAAGCCCTCGCGCAGGAAGCGGCGCCGGATGACGTCTTCGACGCGGCGCTTGAGGAGCGCGCCCAGTGGGCCGTACGTGTAGAAGCCGGCGACGCCCCCATAGAGCTCGGGTTCCGGGCCCCAGACGAAGCCCTTCTGGGCCATCCAGGCCCCCAGCGCGCGCAGGGCTTTGGACTCCATGGCCTCGGAAGCCGCAAAGGGGTTTTTAAAGGTTTGGGGGGCTTCTTGAACTCAAGAGGGAAGGACGTCCGAGGGCAAACGGCTCCTTATCGTCTCTTTCGCGGCCCGGCCTTCTTGGGCGCCTGGGCCAAGCTGGCCATCAACTGGTCCAAGAGGTCGCGCTCGCTTGGGACGGGCTGCTTGACTTCCTCGGCTTTCGCTTTCCGCTTGAGAAGGCTTTCCAAGCTGCGGGCGTAGGTGTCCTTGAACTTCACAGGGTCAAAAGCTTTCGCGTAGAAGGCGTCGAGGAGCTGGTCGGCCATTTTGCGCTCGGCCGGGCGGTAGCGCTGAGGTTTCAACTTGGCTAACTCATCCGGGTCGCGGAGCTCCTGGGCATAGGTCAGCGTCGAGAACCTCAAGAATTTCTCGTGGGCGCCGACGGCGAAGGCGGACGGGTTCTTGCGCATGACGATCT
>CAYUKJ010000155.1:0-2950 GCA_964445245.1 uncultured Methanosarcinales archaeon
CAACCATCCGGAGCTAATTGAAATGATGCGGAAGACGGCCCTGATGGACCCGGACCGCTACGCCGGCACCGACTTCATCGGGGGCGTGGGCCCTGACCCGGACACAAGCCCCATCCCCACGCCCAGTCACCTCCACCACAAGTTGATGGCACTCACCAGGCAATTCGGCTTCGGCGCCAGCTTCTTCAGCAACAGCGGCGCCGAGGCGGTGGAGAACGCGATCAAGATCTGCTACGACCACGCCAAGAACTTCGGCTACGGCTTCACATTCCGCGGCGCCTTCCACGGCCGGACGCTCGGCGCGCTCAGCCTCAACCGAAGTAAATCCGTCCATCGCACCTTCTACCCCTCGATCCCCAACGTCATGCACTTCCCCTACTGCACCTGCAAAGCCGCCTGCCGCTGCGGCTGGCGCGTCGCGATCCCGCACACCCAAGAAGAGATGTCCGTGCTCGCGCACACACTCGACCGGCAGCTAGGCATCGTCGCCCCCGAAGAGGTCGCGTACATCATCCTCGAGCCCGTCCAGGGCGAGGGCGGCTACCACTTCCCCAACAGGGACTTCGTCAAGGAAGTCGGCCGCATCGCCGGCCAGCACAACATCCCCCTCATCAGCGACGAGGTCCAGGCCGGCCTGGGCCGCACGGGGAAGTGGTGGGCGATTGAGCACTACGGCGTCAACCCCGACGTCATCGCCGCCGGCAAGGCGCTGCGCATCGGCGCCACGCTCGGCAAGGCCGACCTCTTCCCTCAAAAGGACTTCCGCATCGCGAGCACGTGGGGCGAAGGCAACGCGATCGCCAGCGCCGTCGGCCACAAGACCATCGAGATCCTCGAGCGCGACGGCCTCCTCGACAACGCGACGCGCATGGGCGAACACCTGCGCAAGGGCCTCGTCTCGCTGCAGGACCAATTCCCTGCCATCACCGACGTGCGCGGCCTGGGCCTCATGGACGCCATCACCTTCAGCAGCAAAGAGCGCCGCGACCAGTTCACGCTCGAAGCCTTCAAGCAGGGCTTGCTGGTCCTGGGCTGCGGCCACGAGTCCGTGCGCTTCCTGCCGCCGATGGACGTCAGAACACGGGAGATCGACCTGGCGATGGAGGCGATGGAGGCGGCGCTGAAGAAATTGAAATGAACAACCTCGGCCATCACGGCTGCCGCAGCGACATCACCTATGCGCTGCAGAAGCGGGAACTTGGAGAGCTCTGCGTAGACAACCGAGAACGGCAGCGCGAAGGCAAACACATAGCAAACACATAAATAGGGCTGCCCAAAGAAGCCCCCGATGGTCCTGCCTCCCGCCCGCTTCGCCTGGTTTGTCCTCAGGACAGATTGGCGCTGGCTGGCCCCCCTCCCCTTCGGCCTTGTCCTCTCCTTCATCTTCACGCTGTACGGGGCCCAGATTGCGACGATCGAGCCTGAAGCCTTCAGCGACTTCCTCCAGCGGTTACTCCAAAACCTACTTGTCATGGCCCTGGCCATCCTCGTCGGCACGTACTTGTTCGCGTGGGGCTTCCTGAACTACCGCGACCTTGCCACGGCAAAGCCTATCAGGCACTCTGCCAACCTGGCCGAGGCCCTGCGCCTCATGTGGCCGCTCCTGGGGATTGGGGTCGTCATCGGCCTGCCCGTCCTCTTCGCCATCTTCCTCGTCGTCCTGATCGGGGCGCTCCTCGTCATAATCCATCCCGTCTTCATCCTGGCCACCATCCTGTTCCTTGGCGTCCTCCTCCTTGCGCTCCTCGGAGTCTTCCTCTACGCGAGCCTTGTCCAGAGCGCCTACGTCCTGGACCAGTGCGGATTCTGGGAGGTCTTTGTCCGGGGCTGGCGGGCCTTTGCCGGGGAAGTCAAGGGCGTGGCGCTCCTGACCCTGCTTGCCGCCGGGGCCGTCGGCGGCCTCATCCTCTTCATGCTGGCCGCCTACCTGGTGGCCTTCACGTCGATGGGCCTCTCGCTCGAGGGCCTTGCCGACGAGCTCCAACGCCAAGGCCCGCCCACGGACCCCCTCTTCATGTTCATACAGCTTCTCGTCAACAGCCTCTCCTTCGCGATTGGGGCCTGGACGCAGGTGGCGCTGATGCGCCTCTACCTGGGCGCGAAGAAATCCTGAGCGCTACTGCACGCCGCAGTTCTTCTGGCAGCGCCCCTCGCACACCCCGCACAGTCCGTCTGCCGCGATGCAGGCGTACGGGCCGCGCTCGACGCCGCTAAAGCAGTTGCAGCAGACCTCCGATATCGAGTCCTCGACGGAGATGAGGCCGGCCTCGGTCGGGAAGTCGATGTGGCCGCTAGTCACAGTCCGGAAGGTCTGGCCGCTTGGGGCCGTCCGCGCATCCAGGTTGTCGGAGAACAGCATCCCGGCCGCAAAGCCGACGAAGAACGAGACGAGGGCGATGAGGAGCCAGCGGTGGTGGTGGCTCTCCGGGATCGTGTGGGCGGCCCGCACCGGCGAGCGGGCCTTGAGGGGCGGGTGGGGGAGCTCGTGCATGGTCCTCCTGGGGGGCGCTCATATAATAATATTGTCATGAGATGGGCTGTAAGACCTGCTTGAAAGAGCGTTGTGCATTAGACTTTGCTGCTCCGAGGTAACTGTTGAATTGTTAGTCCTCTCTTCTCCAAGGAAAGCCCCCTCCTTTTTTTTAAGCCGAGGATCTCAATCTGTTGCACGGTCAATATTCTTGTCCAATTATTCTTGTTCGATACTTGATTTAGTTAAAAGCCTTTCTCGCATCTGTACCAAGTCATCGATCTTATAGAATTTAACGGGGATTTCTGGCGTTGTCGCTACGATTGGCCTCTTAAAAGCTTCAGACGCTTCTTCTTGGGAATGCACATAATAAATGGCCCCCAATTGCCGATTTTGGACTTTGAGAATTCCAGCTTTACACCCGTATTTTTCTTGATAAGCTTGAAGATTCCGGATGTAGACGTCGAAGTCCCCCGCACT
>CAYUKJ010000156.1:0-2947 GCA_964445245.1 uncultured Methanosarcinales archaeon
CAACCGAAGGTTGCTGTGGACATCCGGGGGTGCCCCCGAAGCCCGTGGTAAATAAAAGAAATAAATTTCAAAAACTTAACTGGACAGTTTATCGTTCGTACTTCCTATCCATCGCCTCGCGGATGAGCTCCTCGGCGGTGGGCGTCACATCCATGAGGTTGTACGTCTCTTCGGCGCCGCAGTAGGGGCAGCGCTTGGAGCGCGGCGAATTCTCCTTGAGCTTGAAGCGGTACTTGCATTTCTGGCAGACGAACGTGATCTGCTTGGCGAGCTCATGGGCGGACGGCGTCTTGGGCCCTATCCCCTTTGCGTTGAGCTCCGGAAGGGGCCGTAGTCGCGGGTCTGGCGTGATTTTTTTGGGGATTTTGGCCTCGTAGCAGGTGAGGCAGACGAGCTTGAGGTCGCGGTCGTAGCGGACCTGGCCGCTCGGGACTCGGCCCTTGCACGTCGTGCAGGTGTAGAGAATGCTGTCCATGAGGATCCGACGGGCAGAACAGGTATTTAATCTTGACGAGGATTTAATTATTTTCAATATAATGAATAATTAGATTTTACTGTCTTATAAACCTTAAACTAGCTTATAAACCTTAATGATTACTTCTTCTTCATCTCCTCAATCAGCCCGTACCCGATCAGCCGGAAGCGCGTCCCGATGCGGCGCGAGATCGTGACTTTCGAGCCGATGGCGGCGCAGATGGGCAGTTTCAGCGCGCACTCGACGGCGTCCTTGGCCAGGTCCTTGACGAAGCCCACGGTCGCCGCCGAGTTCACGTTGAGCATGAGGACCTCGTTGAGCTTGATGGGCTCGACCTTGAGCTCCTCCTGGCTGCCGACGACGCGCTCCAGGAGCGTGACGCGCAGGCGCAGGCCGTAGTGGATTTGCGGGAGCTTGCCGGGAAGGCCGACGAGGTTGCCGACAAGCGCATCGGACTTGACGACGCCGGGGTCCAGGCTGGTCATGACGGCGATTGAGCCGCCGGGGAAGACGCGCTCGACGGGCCGGCCCCCTGCCATCGCGCCGAGAATGGTGGCGGAAAGCGGGTGCGCGACCTTCTGGTTGGCCTCCTCGACGACGCGCCCGGGGCGCAGCTCGATCTTGGCGCCCACGCGGACCTGGCCGCGCACGACCGTGCCGCCCAGGACGCCGCCCTGGAACTGCTCGGGCGTCGCGCCGGGCTTGTTGATGTCGAAGCTGCGCGCGATGAACATGAGGGGCTCGGCATCCGGGTCGCGCGGGGGCGTCGGGACCGTCCGCTCGATTTCAGCGGCCAGGGCGTCGATGTTGACGCGGTGGAGCGCGGAGACCGGGATGATGGGCGCGTCCGCGTAGGGCGTCCCCTTAAGGAACGCCTTGATGCTCTGGTGGTTGCGCAGGACCCGGTCCTCAGCGATGAGGTCTATCTTGTTCTGGACGACGATGACGTGCGTGATGCCGCAGATCTGGAGCGCCATGAGGTGTTCGCGGGTCTGGGGCTGGGGGCACACTTCGTTGGCCGCGATGAGCAGCAGCGCGCCGTCCATGATCGTGGCGCCCGACAGCATCGTGGCCATGAGGCTCTCGTGGCCGGGCGCATCCACCAATGAGACCTTGCGGACCGGCAGGCAGGGGCCGTGCGCGGCGCACGCCTTCTGGACGCCGAAAGCCTCAACACCCTCGCACTTTGGGCACTTGTAGACGACGACGTCGGCATACCCCAGCCGGATCGTGATGCCGCGCTTGACCTCCTCGGAGTGGGTGTCCGTCCACTTGCCGGAGAGGGCCTCGGTCAGCGTCGTCTTGCCGTGGTCGACGTGGCCGACGAGGCCGATCGTGACGGCGGGCTGGCCGGCCGCGACGTCGGACTCCTGCGCCTTGGCTTTCCCCTTCGCTGGGGGCGCCGGGGCCGCCTCCTGGGCCAGGACCTGCTCTGCGCCCTCCTCTTTCTTCCGTTTCAAGGCCATTTAAACGGCGTGGAGCCGGAGGGCGTTTATAAACTTATTTCCTCGTCGTCGGGCGTGTATCCGACCCAAGAACACGCCTGCTTTGGTGAAAATCTCGCTTCGCTCGGGGCTGCTGGGCTGCTCGCCGTCGTGCTGTTGCAGCCGTGAGGCACCCATCCCCGTAGGGGGCACGTCCCCCTGGCTGCAGCGCAGTCGCCGCAGGACACGGCTCGCCCGTAAGCCCAGCAGCCCACATTTTCACCAAAGCCGAACACGCCGCAAGCCTTTTAAATCAAACCGGGTTCGTCGCCTCCATGCCAACCTCCATCCTCGCCTTCAACCGCTGGGACTGCAGCGGCATCAAGGTCTTGGACCTCGGACTGGAGCCGTACCTGTGCACCAAGCCGACGCTGGTCCCCAAGACGGGGGCCCGCTACGCAGGGGCGCGCTTCCACAAATCTCGCGTCTTCTTAGTGGAGCGCCTAATCAACCGCGTCATGGTGCCCGGCCACCAGTCCAAAAAACACAAGCGCACCAGCTACCATATCACCGGCAAGTCCCAGACAGCCTACCGGCTCGTCGAAGGCGCCCTCACGCTCCTAGAAAAGCGCTTCAAGAAGAACCCCATCGAGATCCTCGTCAAGGCCGTCGCGAACGCAGCCCCCCGCGAGGAGATTATCACAATCGAGTACGGCGGCGCCCGCTACCCAAAGGCCGTCGAGGTCGCCCCCCAGCGCCGCGTCGACATCGTCCTCAAATTCATGACCCAGGGCGCCTACGCCAAAAGCTTCAACTCCAAGAAGGCCTACGTGGACTGCCTCTCCGACGAGGTCGGGGCCGCCTACCAGTGCAGCGCGAACTCGGCCGCAATCACCAAGAAATTGGAGCTGGAGCGCCAGGCGGATTCGAGCCGATAAGAGGCGTGTTCTTTGTTCCGTTTAAGGTTATAACAGAAAACCTAAGGTTTTAATGCGAATTGTTAGGTTTTCTGGATATAATAGAGCGCTTGAAGTAATAGCGAATCTCG
>CAYUKJ010000157.1:0-467 GCA_964445245.1 uncultured Methanosarcinales archaeon
CCGCCATAATTTGCGCTGCGTCGCCGCCTTCGACGGGGGCGAAAAGTCCAGGGCCGCGATGGCTGCATCCGCCATGGTTCGCAGCTGCGCCTTGTCGGCGGCCGTCATGGGCGCAAACTGCGCCAGGGGCCGCGGCCTTGCGCAGAGGGCATAGACGAGGATGGCGACCGCATGGGACAGATTCAGCGCCGAAGTCGCCTCGGGAGCGGGAATTGTGACCAGGACGTCGCAGGCCATCAGCTCGTCATTGGAGAGGCCGTGGTCCTCCGGCCCGAAGACGAGGGCGATGTCCCGGGCGGGGCTCTTCGGCAACCGAGCCGCCAGTGTTTCCGGCGTCAGCGGGGTGCGCGTCAGGTTGTAGTCGGTGCCCAGGCGCGCCGTCGTGCCCACGACCAGATCGACGCTTTCCACTTCGCGCCACGTCACGACGCGGGCAGCCGCAAGGACGGGCTTGCCGTGGCTGGCCC
>CAYUKJ010000157.1:477-2898 GCA_964445245.1 uncultured Methanosarcinales archaeon
CGCCTCCTTGCCCTGCCACTCCTTGGACGGGCCTACGAGCCAGAGGCGGCGCAGGCCGAAGTTGTCCATGACGCGCGCGACCGCCCCGATGTTGCCGGGGTGCTTGGGGCGGACGAGGACGACGATGAGGTCCTCGCCGGCATGCGGAGAAGGCTGGGCTGGCGTCATTGGCGGGATGTCGCGTCAGGGGCAAGTGAAGGGCGGAGGCGGCGGGGCCCAGATGCCCTTGACCAGCGACGAGATGAGGAGAGCGGCCAGGATGAAGACGAGGACGAGGGAGACGGCCGTCCAGACGCGGATGCCACGCTTGCCCCAGAGCCGGAGGGAAGCCTGGTGGAACATGCGGCCCCCGTCGATGGGCCCGACGGGCAGCAAATTGATCAGGCCGATGCCCTGCGAGAGCAAAAAGACCCAGAAGAGGAACTTGCTGAGGATGAGGACGGGCAGGTACCACCATGCGCCCGCAACCGGGTTGAGGACGGCGGAGACGCCGGTGACGCCAAGGAACGCGCGGCTCGCGTTCTCAGGATGGGGAACCGAGACAATCGTGTGCGTCAGGTTCTCGTTGGCAAGCGTCACCGCCCCGCCCGGCGTCAGGTTGCCGATCGCGTCGAAGAACGTTCCCTGGTCCGCAAGGGGGATGCCATCAAGGCGCGTGTAGACGACTCCGGGCTGGACCTGGGCCTTTGCGGCCGGGCAGCCCACTTGGACGCCGGCAAAGGTGACGCCGCCGAAGGTCGCGGACGCTTCAAGCAGGGGGTCAAAGACGAAGCCCAGGAGCAGGATTGCGGCAACCGCCAAGATGAGGTTGGCGAAGGGCCCCGCAGCAAAGACCGCGTTCTGCGTCGAGGCGGGCCGCTTCTTGAGCTCCTCCTCTTCGGGCTCGACGAAGGCGCCGGGGATGGGGCCGAACATGACGAGGCCCGAGCTCTTGATCTTGATGTTGTGGGCGCGCGCGACGATGCCGTGCGCCGCTTCATGGACGACGACGACGCAGAAGAGCGCGAGGATGCCGTACCAGAACGGGATGAAGATGGGGCTGCCCGGGATCCGCACGCCCGGGATGGCCGGGACGACGGCCGCCGGGGCCTCCGGGGCCGTGAACAGCTTGTTGAATTCGTACAGCAAGTAGATGGTGACGACGGCCATGCCCGCAAAGCCCAGGACCGTGCCGACCCTGCCCAGGAGCTTGACGGGCCGAAAGAGCATGCCTACCGAAAAGACGACGAAGCCCAGGGCGAAGGCGGGCCGCACCCAGGCCAGCGGGGGCAAGGATGCGTGGAGCCACTTGGCAGCCAGTCCGACGAGGATCCCTGCCACCGCAGCCCCCATAATCGCAAGGCCCAGCGCCACGGTCCGCTCCCCAAGTTTCTCCTTCGCCGCGGGCCGCCCCAGCCGGTCCATGAGGTCCAGGCCCCATTTCGTGCGATACAGAAAGACGATTTTGCCCTGGATGTCGATTTTTTTCCGGTTCAGATAGATCAGGAGCGCGATGGCGGCGTAGAAGAGGATGACGGACTTGTACTCCCACAGAAAGGCCCAGGCGGCCATCCTACTTGCGGCGCACCGGCCGTAGGACCTTGCTTTTGCATTTGCGGCAGGAGACCTTGCCGGCGATCACCTTGAGGTTGGGGGCGCGCACCTTGGACTTGCAGCGCCGGCACACGAAGATGTTGCGGAAGAGCCTCGCCTCGGCTTCGGGGAATTTCGCCATTTAGCCCTCGCTCTTGACCGACTTGAGGATGCGGTCGTTGAGGATGACCCAGTAGAGGATGACCTGGCCCTCGGCCACCTGGCCCTTGAGGTCGTCGGGGATCGCGAGGTCGAAGGTCTCGTAGGTCTCGGTGTCCATGACGTTGCAGGCCTCGCCGTGGATGCTGAGCACCTGGGCGTTGCGCTTCCCGATGACGGGGACCTCGATGTGGTCGTGGCCGGGCACGACGAAATTGCGCTTCTTGCCGTCTAGCATGCCGACGGCCATGATGTTGGCCTTGGCGTGGCCGTGCTTACCCGGCCGGCTGATCTTGACGTCGACGACGGTGCAGGCCGCGCCCTCGATGACGATGTAGTTGCCCTTCTGCAGGCTGCCGGCCGCCTTCATCTTGATGTCCGCCATGGTTCACCAGAGAAGGCCGTTGTTTTAAAAGGGTTGTGGAAAGAACGTTTATTAAATTACCATATGGCCGATTAATAAAAGATATTACGACTTCGCCTGCTCAAACTTCCACTCAATCTGCGCCCACGTCGAGTAGGCGCCCCCGCACACGTCCTCCCACGACTTTTCCAGGATCCGCCCCAATTCCTTGACCAAGTCCATGGTGCGCTCTTTTCGAGCCCGCAGCGCGTCGAGCCGGCGCGCGTACTTGATTTTGGCGTCGGCCACGGCGCCCTCGGCCTCCGCGATTGCCTGGCGAAGCATCA
>CAYUKJ010000158.1:0-2850 GCA_964445245.1 uncultured Methanosarcinales archaeon
GACCGGGAATGAATAGACCGGGCACTTCAGCTTCATCGCGTCATAGACGGCCAGCGTCGTCTTGGTGACGGCCCGGTGGTCGGGGTGGGGGTCGTCGGGCGAATGCGTGAGGACCATCTCCGGGCCGTGCTTAATGAAGGCGGCCTCAAGGCGGGGACGCGCCTTCCCGAAGTCCTTGAAAAAGCGCCCCTCGCGCAGGCCCAGGAACACAATGCCTCCGCCCCCGATGTGCTTGTCGGCTTCAAGCGCCTCTTTGGCCCGGATCGCGGCGATGACCTCGTCCTTGAGGTGGGGATGCGTCAGGTGCCCGTACGTGTAGATGACCGTCGTGATGGCCGCCCCCTCCTTGGCCCATTTGATGAGCGCGCCGCCTGGGCCGAATATCTCGTCGTCCGGATGGGCGCAGGTGACAAGGATGGATTTGGGCATCCTTGCCCCAAACTGCGACGCGTTTATATGGGTTGTGAGTACGTGCGGGCATCCGCTGGATTGATTGATTGACGAAGAACTGCCAGATGCGTCGGCCGGGATTCGAACCCGGATCAAAGGCTTATTTCAGACCGTTGCAGGTCTATGGAAGGCCTCTATCCTAGCCGTTGGACTACCGACGCGTCCAGCCAAGAGCCATATCCATCCTTTTAAAGCTTTAGGCGCCATTGGCCCGCATCCACCACATTTGAAGCTATAATAGAGCGCATTATAGAGCGCATTAATCTTTAAATACTTCAAGCGCTCTATTAAATCCAGAAAACCTAACAATTCGTATTAAAAAATTAGGTTTTCTGTTATATCTGGGGAAGACTTCAAGGAGGTTTGCACCCTTCATCCCCTTTAAATAAAAGTCCTTCCCATCCTAGGAGCATGACACGCATATCCCTCACAACCACCCTCTTGTTGATGGTCACCATTCTTGCCGTTGTAGCGGCCTGCCAGCCGACGGTGCCGCCCGGCCCGCCCCCCGGGCAGCCCCCGGCCCAGCCCCCCGTCTCACCCCCCGGCGCGGTCACGCCGCCGACCTCGCTGCCCACAACCCCTGCGGGCCCAAGCGGCCTCAAGAAGTTCAGCTCCGAGAAAGAGCTGCGGGACTTCATCATGCAAAGCCAACTTGAGGCTGCGGGCCTCGGCTTTGGTGGAGCCGGCCAGTCCTTCTCCCGCGCAATGGCGGGAGGCATGGCCGCGGATGCGATGATGGAATCCGCCCCTGCGATGGCGCCCTCCGCCGGCAAAATGGCCGACGGCGGCGGGGCCGCCGACTACTCGTCGACAAACGTCCAGGTCGCCGGCGTCGATGAGGCCGACTTCGTCAAAAACGACGGCCAATACATCTACACCCTGACCCAGGACAAGCTCGTCATCGTCCGCGCCTATCCGCCGGCGGACGCCCAGGTCCTGTCAAAGACCGAGATCGACGGGCAGCCCTCCAACCTTTTTTTGGCCGGCGACTACCTCGTCGTCTTCACTGCCGTCAACGAGGAGGCCGAGCGCGTCGACCGCTACAGCTACACCCCCCAGCCCACGTACATGCAGGTCACCAAGGCGCTCGTCTATGACATCAGCGACCGCGCCAACCCGAAGCTGGAGGACACCGTCAGCGTCGACGGCAGCTATGAGAACGCCCGCCGCTACGACGGCTCCGCCTACCTGCTGGCCCAGCAATGGATGGGCGGCTACTACGACATCGAGCCGCCCGTCGTCATCATGAACGGCCGCACTATCCGCCCCGACATCTACTACCCCCCCGAGCCCCGGAGCTCCTACCAGTTCCACACGATCACGGCTTTCAAGCCGGGCGAGGACAACGCGAACTCCAAGACGCTCCTCCTCGGCTACGGCACGACCCTATACATGTCCGAGAAGAACATGTTTTTGGCCTACCGCAGGGAGATGCCCTGGCGCTATTACCAAGACGAGCAGGACAAGCGCTTCTACGAGGCCGTCGTCCCCCTCATGCCCTCCGACGTGCAGGCCCAGGTCAACAAGATCAAGAGCGACTACAAGGACAGCGAGGCGCGCTGGGAGCACCTGGCCGACGCCCTGGACGCGATGTACGACGGCATGGACAAGAAGGAGCGGTCCGCCCTCGCCGAGAAGATCCGGGAGGCCCTCGACGAGTACGACGCCAAGGTCGCCGCCGAGCAGGACCGCACAGTCATCCACCGCATCGCCATCGACAAGGGGCAGATCGAGCCCAAGTCGCAGGGCGAAGTCCCCGGCTCGCTCCTGAACCAGTGGTCGCTGGACGAATACGACGCCCATCTCCGCGTCGCGACGACGCGGAGCATCTGGACCCGCAACGACTTCATCCAGGACAACAATGTCTACGTCCTGGACGGCGAACTCAAGGTCGTCGGGTCGCTGGAGCGCCTGGCCGAGGACGAGCGCATCTACAGCACGCGTTTCATGGGCGACCGCCTCTACATGGTCACCTTCCAGCGCGTCGACCCGCTCTTCGTCATCGACTTGGCCGACCCGGAGAAGCCCAAGGTCCTGGGCGAACTGAAGATCCCGGGATTTTCGGACTACCTCCACCCCTATGACGCGACCCACCTCATCGGCATCGGCAAGGAGACCAAGGAGAACGAGTGGGGCGGCGTCAGCATCAAGGGCCTCAAGGTCGCGCTCTTCGACGTCTCCGACGTCAGCAAGCCCAAGCAGGTCGACTACATCGAGATCGGGTCTGCCGGGACGGACTCGGAGGCCCTCCAAGAGCACAAGGCCTTCCTCTTCGACAAGGAGCGCAACCTCATGGTCATCCCGGTCCGCGAGGTCAAGGAGCGCTTCAACCCGAACCGCAACATGTGGGACTACTACGACCAGCGCGTCTGGCAGGGCGCCTACGTGTTCACGGTG
>CAYUKJ010000159.1:0-2804 GCA_964445245.1 uncultured Methanosarcinales archaeon
TGGTGCCTGCGGGTCGCGCCTCGGACAGGGCCGGGACAGCGGTGTGCGTACGGGCGGTTGTGCTTCCCGGGGCCGATGACGGATGCTCCTGGGAACGGGGATGGATCGCGGCGCCGCCGTCAGCGCCAGGACGGCGTTTCCCAGAGTCTACTGCACGTTCGCACACCTTGTCAAGGCGCGTTTTGGACGGTTGGACGCTTTGGCGGCGCGGGCCTTCGCCATTCCCGCTCAGGCCTGGCTCGTCTCCCCCTCACTTCCTTCGCTACTGGCCATCGAATGGCTCGATGCCTGCGAACAGGGCGCGAACCTGTTTCTCGATGCCATCGCGGTCCTGCTCGTTCTGATCGTGCCTTCGGGCGCGCTCCTGCGGGTCCTCGATCGCCCCGATGACGGTGAACATGGCGCAGGCATCGAGCCATTTCTGCATCAACGGATGGAACGACTTGATATCCGTCTCCCACTTCGCCATGGACTCGTCCACATAGGCCAGGTACGCCCGGTCGAGGTCGTCCAGCTTCTTCATGGCCAACTGCTTCTGCCAGAGGAGGTGCTGCATCAGCTTGAGCGGCTTGACGTAGCCTTCCCCCGCAGAGCCGTCGATGCCCAGGCCGTTGGCGCGCATCCAGGTCTGCCCGTGCGAATCCCCTTCGATCCTGGCCGCCCCGACGCGTCGGTGTGCCTCCCTCAGTGACTTGGACATGCCCGACCACCCCGTCCCGCCGGCCCCGCTGCCATAGTCCATGTTCGTTACGGCGCCCTCTTCGGCAAAGCGCTTGAGGAGAGCTTCCAGCTTCACGATGGCCCTGTGAAGGGTGAAATCCACCTCGATCGCGCCCTTGTAGGTGGCGGCGCCCTTCTGGTATTCCAGCCACTTGTCCAGCACGGGACTGATGAGGTAGGTCGGCGTCTCCGGTTCCGCATCGAGGGCGTTCCAGGGCCTGCAGTCCTCGGTCAGCGACACCGTCAGGTCGTGCTTCCCCTCAGGGAGTTGTTCGGCCGGGATCTCTCCCCGGAATGCCGGCGAAGCCACGATGCCCAAATCGGTCTTCACCTCTTGCAGCGGCTTCATCAGAACCTCCACGCCGCCGATTTTCGCGATCGGGGGCGTGGACAAGTAATTCGAGAAGTCCAGGACGATCACCACAGGGCACGCCGGATCCCAGACATAGCCCGGGGTCTCGGCCTTGGCCTCGCGCCTGCCGTCGAGCGCATCGAGGCCGCACTGCAGGACGATCATGTCCTTCTTGAGCTCGCGGATGTTGTCGTATAGAGGCTTCTCCTCCATGAGCAGCGCCTGGTAGCAGGTGAAGTATGCGCCCACCTCGCAGTAGATCTGCCACCATTTCACGGCCGCCTCGTTGGCTTCCCGGTTGGCCTCTGCGGTCACGTAATGCTTGCCGGCGGCAGCCGCGAGCGTGACCAGGTTGGAGACGAGATTGCCCTTGATCCCCTTGAGGAGCGATGCCCGGCCGGAGGTCATGGAGGCCAGGGTATCGAGCCGCGGATGCTCGAGCTTGGCCTTGATGGCGGCCCAGGTCAGGTCGCTTGCCGTGATGCCGATCATCTCGCCGAGCCAGAGTTGCGCGACCTCGGCATCGGTGTCGAACGTGCGGATGAGATCCCGGGGCGGCTGCAGTTGCAGTTCCGCGGCAAGCTTCCGGGCGAGTTCCATGTCGAACACACGGGCGTAGCCGGTGGCGGCAAGGGCTTGGGCGGCGTCCGGGCTCCACCCGGGATCGCACTCCTTGGCGACCCCCCGGTACAGGTCGTACAGTTCCTCCAGCCGCTTCTGGTGCTGGCGAAGCGGCAGTTGGAGCTCCACGTTCTTGACCACCGTCTCCGCCTCCAACTGGGCTCTCTTCGCCGCGGCTGCCACATCCGCTCCCTCACGCGCCGCGGTGCTTCTGGCCTCCTCAACGTATTCTGCGACCAAGCGATTACGCCCCAGCCAAGTCGCCTCGAGCCTCTGCGCCGGATCCTTGGTCTCCTTGGCGCCGGAGCGCACGAGCATCTCGTACATCGCCTCTGGCGGCCCGTCGCCGACAGCATCCGCAGCCTTGGCGGCCGCCTTTGCCTGGCCGGACCGGTTGAGCAACTCCTTCATGCGGTCCTCGATCACCTCCGCCGGCACCGTTCGTGAGAGGTACAGGCTGATCCCCGTGGCCATCGCGTCTATGATCAAGTGACTCACGATCTTGTTGAATACGACAAGACGGTGGTATTCTGCCAGCGACTCCAGGCGCTGCGAGCGCACGAGCATCCTCTGCGCCAGGTCGGCCCGCCCTTCCGCCATCGCGAAGCGCTGATGGGTGAGCTCCTCGATCTTCACGCCGTGTTCCTGCAATGCCTCGCCGAGCCTCCGCCGCTCTTCATCCAGGGCGGCCTGGGCCGGCCGTCCGCCCGCGAGGATCCATTCGTGGGAGAAGACCTCCTTGCCGGTCGTGACCTTGACCTTCTGGAGGATGGGCGGCGAGTAGCGCTGCGCCAGTTTGAGGAGCCGTGCGTGTTCTTCGAGGATTCGGCGCTGGTTCTACTCGATCTGGAGCTGCTGGTCGCGGAGGCGCAAGGTCGCCTCGATCCACTGTTTGTAGATGTCCTTGGGAAGACGGATCGGGCGCGCCGCATCGGCGTAGGCCTGTTCGGAGGCCTTCTTCAACCGCGCCAACTCCGCGCGGATGCGGTCCTTCTCCCCGTTCTCCTTCTCGACCGCGGCGGCGAGGGCGCGCTGCCGCTCTCCGAGGCACCGCTGCAGGTCGTAAATGGTCTTGAAGGAGGGTGCGGGGGAATCGATGATTCCGTCCCTC
>CAYUKJ010000160.1:0-2748 GCA_964445245.1 uncultured Methanosarcinales archaeon
CAGGTCTGGGTCGGAAGCCATGGCGGGGTCGAGGAAGCTTTGAAGTATATAAACCTTCTAATATTCACCACTAAAAAGTTTATAAAAACAGTTCGATAGACACTATCAGCCCATTAAAAAAAGGCCATATGGTAAATTATTAATATTTTTACTAGTTAGTGGTTAATATGAGAAATGATTAAAAGCCTCATCCAGATTCCTGCGCTGATGGCCAAAGGCAAAGGCAAGATACGCGTCGCGAGGGTCCACCTCGATCCAGGTAAGATTAAGGACATGAGCCGGGGCGCACAGATGGCAGTTCACCAGGAATTCCTCTCCATCGCCACCTCCTTTGGCATCACGAGTCTGAGCAGCCATAAGTCTCCCGACTGCGACTACATCGACTACTACCGCGACACATCCGGCGATCAGGCGAAGCCCGAAGAATCTGCGCTCTTCAAGGACGCCTTCGACCGGCTGACTGCGGCGTACGCTAAAATCCTCGCCGACCGGCACAGCCGCAATGCCGCCGACCAATGGCGCATCACCACCTTGGAAGCTTGGCCAGACGCGACAGAAAAGGTCATTTCACTCGAGCAATACAGCCATATGGAGCGCGAGCTGGCGGAGGCGCAGCGCGCCCTCGAGAAGCTCCGGCATGACCTTGAGGAAACGCGCCGCTACAAGGACGACGCCTTCACCGAGCTGGAGGCGACGGAGACCCAGCTTGGCTGGGCCCGCACCCGCATAGCCGACCTAGAAGGGCGGCTTGCCGCCTCAGAGCAGAAAGTCAGGCCCGTCGAGAACCTCCATGAGGCCCTCATGGCCTACCTTCGGGAGTTCTCAAGATTCATCCCGAAAATCGACGAGCTTCTCGCCGGCCGCGAACTCTACAAGCCTGATGAAAGCGCCGAAGGAGGGATTGCCGCCAGGCTGACGGCGCTCCCGATCCTGAAAAAGAAGCTCGACGGGCTGGGAGGCGACCTCGACGCCCTCCTCGACTTCTGCTACAGCGGCCCTGAGACGGAAGTGACCCTCGTCAGGCTCTACGACGAGGCCTACCCCGAAGCGACCGCCGCGTACCGGGCGCACCGGGAGGAGGTGGCGCGCGCGCCAGACGAGATTCAGCGCATTGCCGCCCTCAACGTGGACGCGGATCTGCGGGACAACCTCCTTACCGAGTACCGGCGACGCATCCAAGAAAAGGGCTTGCGCATCGAGGTCTATGAAGTCGACCGGAACCGCTTCATCATCGACGCCAAGGCCGCCCTGGCCACCTGCCACGAGGCCCTCCAGAGCCAGAAGCACACCAGTCTCCTCCGCGAGCGCCTCGCCCAGGTCGTAGGAGGCAAGCCCTTCCCTGTCTATGTCCGGCTCCGCGAGGAGGGCGAGGACCATCTCCTCGAGATCCTCCTCCCCTTCGCCGGCGACGACGTGTCCCGCCCCCTCCACAACGTCCTCCTCGAGAACATCCTGAGCCACGCCGTGACCGGCGCGCTCAACGGGCGCGACGTGCAGGCCGGCGTGCGCCTCATCGACGCTGAGTACGGCACCATCGCCTACCAGTTCGCGCTCCCGCAAAAGCACTACCCCTACGAGCGGGCCTTGGCCATCCGGACCCACATCGAGCAGAGCCTGCGGTCAGGCTACGACGCGCTGGCGCTGGACGCGCTGGGGATCCCCCTCCTCGTCATCCCCCTTTCCGAGCTCCGCGGGCGCCCGCCCGAGAACCTGTCCGAGAAACTGGCCGCGCTCCTCCACGAGGGCCTGGGCCAGCCCGCCCCTCCCGAGCCGGAATACGCCAAGGCCATCGCCGCGATTAATGTCCGCTCGCGACGAAAGAGCCGGCTGGCCGATCTCGCCGGCTATGTCCAGACCCATCCCGCCGCGGCGGCGGAAGACCTCCACCGCTTCCTCGAGCGGCACGGCCACGCCCAGTCCATGGACAACACCTATGGGGACCTCGAGATCCTCGTCGAGCACCGCGTCCTCGACGTGACGCGCGAAAAGAACCAGAACCTCTATTCCCTCATGCCATGCCCGCCAAACCCCGCCTAAGCCGCCTTGCCCAGGAGTGGGACGCCGACATCTTCACCCTCATCAAGCTGGCGAGGGAAAAGGAGATCCAAGACGTGTCGACGCCCGACGAAGTGTCCCGCCTGCGGCGCGCCATCTCGGGGTACTACAACCTCTCGAACCACGAGATCAGGACGATAGAGGCCTTCCTCGAGACCGCAGAGGCCAGGGCGATCCTCGACGAGGCCGTCCCCCTCCTTGGCCATATGGACGACCGGGACGGCCGCAAGTACCTCGAGCACGTCGCCGAGCTCCTCTTTCGCGCCATGCCCGACGAGGAGTTCAAGGCCCGCATCCGGCCCGCAACCGTCCTCGAAACTGTCCTCAACCTGGGCGTCCTTGAGGTCTACCGCTCCGGCGCCGTCAAGCGCGAGCTCCCCCAGCCGCCCTACCACCTCCTAAGGTTCGACCCCGCCATCCTTTATCGGATCATCGTCCGGCAGTTCCAGGACCGCTTCCAGGACCAGCGCGTGACCGCCTACGAGGATTTCCGCGGCAGGGTCCGGCCCTCCATCGACGCCTTCCACCGCCAGCTCAAGTCCTATGCCGCAAGAGAAACTCAGCCTTGACCAGGCCATCGATCGGGCCTACGGGCGCATCCTGCGCGTCGTCGACTACGGTGAGGACTTGTGGCGGGCCAGCACGGGCGCCATGAAGCCCAGGCCCCACCAGATCCTGCGCATCCACGAGGCA
>CAYUKJ010000161.1:0-2666 GCA_964445245.1 uncultured Methanosarcinales archaeon
GTCGGCATCCCGCCCGCCCCGCGCGGCGTCCCCCAGATCGAGGTGACCTTCGACATCGACGCCAACGGCATCGTCCACGTCTCGGCCAAGGACCTCGGCACCGGCCGCGAGCAGTCCATCAAGATCACGGCCACGACCAACCTCGCCGACGCGGAGATCGAGCGGATGCGACAGGACGCCGAGGCCCACGCGGCCGAGGATCTGGCGCGCAAGGAGGCCGCCGAGATCGTCAACGCCGCAGACACCCTAGTCTACTCGAGCGACAAGGTCTTCAAGGACTTCGAGGGAAAAGTGGAGGGCGCCGAAATCGAGCCCGTCAAGAAAGAGATCGCCGCGCTCAAGGCCCTCCTCGACGAGAAGCCCCAAAGCCCCGAAAAGATCAAGCGGAAATACGGCGAGATCAACGAGCGGATCCAGAAACTCAGCGTCCAGATGTACCAGCGCGTCGCCGCCGAGCAGGCCAAGGCGGGCAGCCAAGACCGCCCCGGCCCGGGCGCCGGCGGCGAGAAGGTCATGGACGCCGACTTCGAGGACGTGGACGACAAGAAGTGAGCGCCCCGGCCTCCCCCCCTCAAAATAGACGTGTCGGTGAGTGTGATTGGCAAGGACGGTCCGCCAGCTGCGTGTAAAAAGTGTAAAAAATGGCCTACGAGGCACCCCGAAGGTCCACAGCAACCTGCGGGTGCTGGGATGTAAGGTCCTGCGGCCCGTACAGGACGACCCCCGCCTTGCTCAAAAGCTGGAGGCTTTTGGCATGCCAAAACGCCATGAGGCGTTTTGAGCACGTCCACCGTCGCCAAGCCACCTGCCAAAGCAGGTGTCTTGTGCCTAGTGGACGGGTGGACGGCCATTTTTTTCCACAATGCCCGGTCCGCCGCAACCCTTATGAGGAAGGACATTCATGCTCCTTGGCATACGGAGGGATGCCCATGCTGCCCAAGGTCCGATTGGAATATAGCCGCGAGTACAACCGCGCCCTCAACCATGGCCTGTCAGACGCCGAGTTCCAGGAGCGCTTCGGCAGCCTAAAGGCCCGGTGCGCCCGCTTCGAGGCCCTCTTCGAGCGCAATGCCGCGTACGTCCTGGAAGGCCTCGAAAAACTTTCGGGGTATGCGTGGCGCACCGAAGCCCTCACGGTCCACGTTGTCGACGGTCCGCGTAACCGCAGCTTCGCCGCTCCCCTGACGCTCCAGTGGCACCCCGACGCGGGCCGGATGCTCCTCGTCCTCGCCCATGAGCTGGGCCACGCCCTCATCCCCGGCGTCGGGCCAGGCCGCGAGGCCGCGCTCAACGCGGTCGCGGAGAGGCTGGCGGGGCGCCTGGGCCTCGACGGGTCAGCCGTCGAATGGCTCCATGCCGCCTCGGCCCGGGAGCACCCAGGGTATGCCCGCCCCGCCCTCGACCTGGACGCCAAGCCCCTGCGCGACTGGGAAGCCCCCCTGACCTAGGCCATGGCAAAAGACTACTACAATACCCTGGGTGTCGACCGGGCCGCCACGCGCGACGAGATCAAAAGGGCGTACAAGCGGCTCGCCAAAAAGTACCATCCGGACCTCAATAAGGCGGCTGGGGCGACCGAGAAATTCAAGGAAATCAACGAGGCTGCCGCCGTCCTCGGAGACGACGAGAAGCGGCGGCGCTACGACCAGGTCGGCTCCGCCGAGGCCGGCCCGGACTTCGGCGGCTTCGACTTCCGCGACTTCGCCTTCGGTGGGGGCGGCTTTGACTTCGACCGCATCTTTGAGTCCTTCTTCGGGGGAGGCATGGGCCGCTCCGGCCACCGGGCCCGGCGGGGCGCCAACCTCCGCCACGACGTCGAGCTGACGCTCGAAGAGGCCGCAACTGGCGTCCGCAAGGAGCTGGCGCTTGAACGGCAGGAGAGCTGCGCCGCCTGCGGGGGCGCCGGCGGCAAGGGAATCCGCCCTTGCCAGGCCTGCAGTGGGAGCGGCATGCGCCAGGAAACCCGGCGGACGGCCTTCGGGCTCTTCTCCACCTCCACCGTCTGCGACGCCTGCCGCGGGACCGGCCAGGAGATCGAGCGCCCCTGCGCCTCCTGCCGCGGCACAGGCGCGGCCCGCACCCGGAAGAAGATTGCCGTCGACATTCCTGCCGGAGCCGAGGAAGGCCTGCAGCTCCGGGTCCGGGGAGAAGGCGAGGCAGGGCATCGCGGCGCCGGCCCAGGAGACCTCTACGTCGTCGTCCACATCGCCCCCCACGAGTTCTTCGTCCGGCAGGGCAACGACATCCTCCTCGAAGTCCCCGTCAGCTTCGTGAGCGCCGCCCTCGGCGACGAGATCGAAGTCCCCACATTGAACGGGAAAGCCCGCCTCAAAATCCCTCCCGGCACCCAGCCCGGAACGGTCTTCCGGATGGCGGGCAAGGGCCTCCCCTACCTAGACGGCTACGGCACAGGCGAGCAACGGGTGCGCGTCACCGTCAAGGTGCCTGACAAAGTGACGAAGGCCCAGCGCCAGCTCCTGGAGGAGTTCGCCAAGTCCCAAGGGGAGGATATCAAGCCCCACAAGTCCTTCTTCTGAAAATTCCGCGAAGAGATGCGCTAAAGCCTTAGGCACGAGAATCCGGCCCTTCGCCCCTCAATCCGGCGGTGTAGAAAGAGTCTGGTGGCGAACTTAAGGGCGAGCCGTTGAGCAAAGGGCTGCGCCGTG
>CAYUKJ010000162.1:0-2646 GCA_964445245.1 uncultured Methanosarcinales archaeon
CCACTACGCGGTGGACAGCCTGCGCACGGCCCAGGACGCGGTCCTCGGCGAGGCCGAGGTGCGCGCGGATCGCGCCGCGAGCCTGCCGCGGGAGTTGCAGCGGGAAATCATGGACGCCCTTGACGCGGGTCTGCCCAAGGGGTATGAAGATCTGGTCAAGGCCTACTATGAGCGCCTGGCGCAGGGCGAGTGAGGGGCAGACCCATGACCGACAGCATCTTCGTCAACTTCGGGGAGATCTTCAAGGAGGCGGACATCACCCGCCGGGTCCGCGCCGGCGAGGCGGTCTTCCAGGAGGGCGAGCCCGGCGACTGCATGTACGTCATTCTCGCCGGGGAGGCCGAGATCCGCGTGAAGGGGAAGTACGCCGACACGATCGGCGTCGGCGGCATCATCGGCGAGATGGCGCTCCTGGACAACTCCCCCCGCAGCGCCACCGTGGTGGCACTGGAGGACTGCAAACTCGTCGGCGTCACCCAGGAACAGTTCCTGCACCTCATCCAGGGCACTCCGGCCTTTGCCGTCAAGATCATGCGCGTCATGGCCGACCGCTTGCGCGGCATGAACATGCTGCTGCAGTAGGGAGGGCGCTGCCGTTTGACGGACCCCTCGGCAGCACCGCCGAAGGACTCCGTCAGCGCCTGGCGCAAGGCGGGGCGGCGGATACGGAGATCCACCCTCCCGAGTCTCCACCAAGCGCTTTGCATCCCCGCCTTCCTGGTTCGTCCCCCTCCGCTGCCTGCCCACGCCAACCGGAAAGTCGTGCCTCAGTCATTAGACAGAGGCACGGTCTTGACGATATACTATTGATATGGAAGAACATGAAGACCTCTGGCGCCGCTATCGCGCTGGCGACCAGGCTGCCTACGAAGCGCTCGTGGAGGCCTATCTACCGCTCGTCAAGGTGACGGTCGGCCGCATGGCGCTTACGATTCCGAGCTATATTTCCAGGGAAGAGCTCTTCTCTGCGGGCTCCATGGGGCTTCTGAGCGCCATCCAGCGCTACGACCCGCGGCGCGAGGCGAAATTCACGACGTACGCGATCACCCGCATCCGCGGATCGATCCTGGACGAACTCAGGCAGCGGGACGTCCTTGGCCGCGTCACGCGGGAGCGCGTTACGCGTATCCACCATGCCGAGAACGAGTTGCAGAACCGCGGTGATGATGTCAGCGCCGAAGACATAGCCAAGGAGGCCGGTCTCACGATCGATGAGTACTGGGACGCGGAGATGGGGGAACTGGCCAGCCGCCAGATCAGCCTTTCCGAGCTTGCAGAGGATGGCGAGCACTCCCTGGAGGATCTGCTGCAGGGGCGGCAGGATCCGTCCATGGGAACGAGGGTGGAAGTCAATGAGGTCATTGACGTTGTGCAGAATCTTCTCACCGATAAGGAGAAGATGCTGGTCGTGCTCTACTATAGCGAGGGCCTTACGCTGAAAGAGATTGGCGAGATCATGCAAGTATCGGAGAGCCGGGTGTGCCAGATGCACACGGCCATGGCGCAGAGAGTACGGAAAAGGTTGGAAAAAAGCGGGATTTTGTATTAGTCTTAAGGTTCCTCTGGTCGATACAAGATACGGGAGTGGTACGGCCATCCAGGACGGGGGTCCGGCTGGCCGGGGAGCCAAAGAGGAAAGCCGAAGGGGGATTCCATACCATGGTGGACCAGGTCCCGAAGGTCGGACTGGGCGATACGGCCCAGGCCCGCAAGCTGAAGCAGGCTTACCGGATGCCTGAGTTGCAGCGCGGCGAGGATGCGGTCGAGCTCTCGGCCGACGTCATGCAGCTCAAGGGCATCGAGGGCGTGCGCCTGGACAAGGTGATGGAGGTGAAGCGCGCCATCGCCGACGGCACGTACCTCACGCCCGAGAAGCTCGACAAGGCGCTGGACAAGGCCATCGACGACGCGGTGGGCAAGAAGGCCAAGAAGTAGCGACGCCCGGCTGACGCTGGCGGCTGCGGCGATGGTCTTGGGACGCGCACGCAGCTGCGGCGCGCCGCGCGTCTGTCAGCCCGGTCTGTGCGATCCCGGCGCACCGGGTCCACAACCACACACAGCCAACGCTCCCCGGCCCTCACGGCACGGGGAGCGCGCGTTTCGGGCGCCAGCGGGAGCTGTAGGGCGGATCTCGATCCGCCGTGATGCAGACGGTGGAACAAGTTCCACCCTCCGTGACTCGGGGCCATGAGTCCTTCGACTGCGCTCAGGACCCCGAGTCCTTCGACTTCGCTCAGGACCCCGAGCCTGTCGAGGGGCCTGTCGCGGGGCCTGTCGAATGGCAGGCCGGCGGGGTGGCGGGCGAGGAGTCGTGCATCTCCTCCGACGGGCTGAGAGCCCGTCCTCCATACTCCCGAAGAACCTTGGAGGCCGGCCTCTCAGGCCGGCGCTCGAGAGGCCGCCGCCGTGCCACGGCTGGCTCGTCCAGCCGTGCCGTACCTGGGACGGGCACGGTTGGCAAACCAACCATGGCACCGGACACAGGAACGTCATCCCCGCGAAAGCGGGGATCCAGGACCTGCAACTCGCTGCACATCGGATGGATTCCCGCTTTCGCGGGAATGACAGTCGTAGGGTGCGGCTTGCCGCACCGATCCGAGGGCAGCAACCGGCCAGAAGCTGGTGCGCCAAGGCGCACCCTACGAC
>CAYUKJ010000163.1:0-2628 GCA_964445245.1 uncultured Methanosarcinales archaeon
ATGCCGGGCTACCCCTGGGGCCTCATCGCCGCCGATGCCCTGGCACGCGTCGCCCGCTTTGAATCCGCGTACTACCAAGGCAAGCTGGCGGTCTCCCTTGGCCCCGACGCCGCCCTCCTCCCGCCGCTCCTGGAGACCCGGGACGCCCATGCCCTCCTGGACCGGCTGGCGCACCGCGGGCAATAGCTCCTTCCTGCTTCTTTTCGCGCACTCTCCCACCCACCTCCCCCTCCGCCACCCAAGGGGGTCAGCGCAAATTGAGGGATAGGCCACGGTCCCGGGGGCGGGGGAAGCCCCCTGCGGGGTCCACAGAAACCCGGAGGGTTTCTGGGAGCAAAGGGACGCAAGGTCCCTTGCTCCCAACAGCTTCGCTGTTGAGGAGCCAGAAATCCCCTGAGGGATTTCTGAGCTGCCCCCGAGGACCCGTGGCCAACTGGCCGACAGGCTTTTTCCTCTCCGCAACTTTCTTAACGGCTGAAATCCAAGGATTTGCGTGAATTTTCTTCAGGCATAAACTATTTAAAAGGCGGTCCTTCGAGCCCACCCATGACCAGCTCGGACAGCCCCCTTGCGGTGGGCAAGGACATCTTCGTCGAGCCCACGACGGCCGAGCCTGCGGTCGAGCCCGAGCCAAGGCCCAAGCCCCACGTCCCCCTCAAGCTCATCTTGTACCTCATACTCATCTTCGGCATCCTGGCCGTCGCCTACATCATCTTCCAGACGTCGCTTGGCTGGTGAGCCATGTTTGACGTCATAACGCTGGGCAGCGCGACGGTCGACGTGTACGCCAAGACCGACGCCGCCGTCATGAGCCTGCGGCGCGGCCACCACCTCGAAGAGGTCCTCGTGTACCCCGTCGGCGGCAAGATACTCGTCACCGACCTGCGCTTCTCGACGGGCGGCGGGGGCACGAACACCGCCGTCGGCTTTGCGCGCCTGGGCCTGCGGACGGCATACTGCGGGGCGCTCGGGAACGACGAGTCGGGCGGCTGGATCGTCAAGGAACTGAAAAAAGAGAAGGCCGCGTTCCTGGGCGTGCGCCTGCGCGCGCAGACGAACTACTCCGTCGTCCTCGACAGCGTCCGGCACGACCGCACGATCCTCGCGTTCCGCGACGCCTCCGACAAGCTGACGTGGGCGCACCTCCCGGTCCGGAAGCTGAAGGCGCGCTGGCTCTACAGCAGCAGCCAAATGGGCGCGTCCTTCGCGACGCTCAAAAAGCTCGCGGCGTGGGCGAATGCGCGCGGCATCGCGGTCGCCTTCAACCCGTCCAGCTACCAGGCGAAGATGGGCCTGCTGACGCTGGCCCCCCTGCTCAGCAGGTTGCGCGTCCTCATCCTCAACCGCGAAGAGGCGGCGCTGCTCGTCGGGGACCACCCCGTCCCGACGCAGTTGGCGCGCCTGCACGAGGCCGGGCCGGCCTACGTCGTAATCACCGACGGGCCGCGGGGGACCTTTTGCCTGGGGCCGACGGGCGCCTACCACGCCCACCCCAAGCCCGTCACCGTCGTCGAGACCACCGGGGCCGGCGACGCGTTCGGCTGCGCGTTTGTCGCTGGGCTGGTCTGGGGCTTTGACGAACCCAAGGCGCTGCGCCTTGGGGCGGCGAACGCGGAAAGCGTCGTGGCGCACTACGGGGCGAAAAACATCTTGCTGACGAAAAGGCAGGCTTTGGAACGGGTCAAGAGGGAAAGGAGGAGGGTGACGGGGATATAACCTGCGGTGTATGAATGAAAGTATTTGGTAGCTCCCCACGGCGGTTCAATCAAATCCGAAACCCGAACCTGGGCAAGTCTTCTTTCGGGATGTGTATCAACGCGGATATGCTTTTGGGGAGCCTTTCGAACCAAAAACAGGCGCAACTCATTCGTGAATTAAAAAAATCAAATGAAAAGAATTTATATTAACCATATGGAATATTAATACTTTATATTCTCTTTTTATAGAAAATATAATTACCACACATTAGTAGTGATTTTTAGAAAAATTTAAATACTCTACTTCCTCTTGTACCGCCTATCAACTAGAAGAAAAAGAGCCAAGCCATGGTCGGTCCCAGACACGCGTACTTGAAATTGAAATGGAAACTAAAGGATGCAATCCGCCACCATCGGGACACAATCCGTCACAAGGACGATATTCAACGATTTTTCAACGAATTTTCCATGAGAGGGGCACGCAAAGACTTGTTAAAAGAAGCAAGCAAAGTAGAATGGTATAGAGCCCGATCTCATGCCAGAGAATTGGCTGCCTTCAAGGACGCGGTTTCTCCAAAAGAAGATTTCGTATATTATCCGGGATGTTACATTGATTTTGCACCGAGCATTGCTTTTCCAAATAGCCGAGTGGCGTATCTTGACTTGGACAAGAAAGCTATCAATTACTTGAAAAAATTCGGCCTGGAAGCGCTTTGCATGAATGCCAAAGACTATTTGCCAGATGAATTGCCAGACATCATCTGTCAGTTTGATGGCGTCGATACAGAATATACTTACAGGCTTGTAAAGCCAGGTGGATACATATGCCTCAATAATAACTATTATATTGCGAGTGAAATCAATGAAAGACCTGAATTTGAAGCGATAGGAAGAGTAAAGTTTGACAATAAAACCAGAAAGCTTGTTTTGG
>CAYUKJ010000164.1:0-2614 GCA_964445245.1 uncultured Methanosarcinales archaeon
CCGCCGAAAACAGCGGCGGATCGCCGCTGACGCCGTCCTGCTCTGGGGGGTCTTGGTCCTTGCCGTTTCCGCCTTCATCTTCACATTGGGTACGGCCCTCGACGTGCCGATGCCGTTCGTCGCGGACACCGCCCGGCCCGAACCGGCGCCCAAGACATCCGCCGATAGCCATCAACAGATGCGAATGACGGCCTTCGATGCGGCCCTGGCCAAGGAGAAGATGGACAAGAACAACGACGGCAAGTGCGACGTGTGCGGCATGCCCGTCGAGGAGTGCATCGAGGCCGGCATGCTGGAGTGCACGATGGGCCCTGGCGCGACAATCGGCCTCTTGGGCTCGGCCCACCATCACGCCGGCTTTGCCTGGTTCAAGGACGGCCAGTTGTACGTCCCCGGCCCCGAGGCCTATGCGAAGAGCATGTTCATCCATGTCGAGACTGAGCGAGACCCTGCCAAGACCGGGCGCATTCTCCACGTGCATGCCACCGGCGTCCCGCTCAAGCTCTTCTTCGACAGCGTGGGGGTCTCCACCGCCCCCTACCGCCTCTTTGTGAACGGCCAAGCGGCCGACCTTGACACCTACGCCCCAAAGGATGGGGACCGGATTCTCGTGACGACGTCGGGGGAGGAGCGGCTTGCCGAGGAGCTGGGCGCCGTCCCGGACGCCTCCAGGGCGTAGGCGCTATCCAAAGACGGTCTTATGCCGCAGGAGCCGGGGCACTGCGAGTCCGGCGAGGAGAAGGCCCAGGCTTTCTCCGAGAAACCCGGCTAGAATGACCGGCCAAGCGACGTGGAAGTCGCCGAGAGCGACGAAGGCGCGCACAAGGGCGACTCCGCCGATCAGGGCGAAGGCGAGGACGAGCCCTTTCTTCCTCAGTGTGGCGCCCGGGAGTGTTTCCTTTGCCCACACATAGAGGCAAACGAAAAGGCAGGCCTCAAGGACCCTTGCGGGGATGATGAGGAGGAGGTCTGTGCGCAGCGTGGCCCGCTCCTCGACGCCAAGCGCTGGAAAGACCTGATGCTGGAAGAGGAGCTCGATGAGCGTCGTCGCCGCGATGAGGAGGAGGCCGGCCGCGACGACTGCCCGGATCACCTGAGTGCGCCATTTGGGGTCCATATGGCCACCCTTGCGCCATCAGTATTTATATGTTGTCATGGGCCCGCGGAGCTTTGAAATGTCGCGGCCGCCAAGGACGCGACGGTCAAATCGGAGCGGGCTTGCGCGGCCCGGTCGAGGAGCGAAGCTCCCTGAAAAAACAACAATGGGCCCGCGGAGATTCGAACTCCGGACCTCACGATTATCAGTCGTGCGCTCCACCGGGCTAAGCTACGGGCCCAAAGCGTCTCCGGCCAGGATCGAACTGGCGACCTCGCGGTTTCGCTCAAGCCCAAGGCATGGGCCTCGGGTTGGTAACAGCCGCGCGCTCTACCGCTAAGCTACGGAGACACAGGGCGAGAAGACCAAGAGGCGTTTTAAAAACCTTTCGCCAAACGCGTGCGGGGAAAAGACGAATCATTTTTTGACCTTAGATAGAGTCGTCTCTCACATCAATGGCCCGGCACTGTAACACATTCTTCTACCCTGCAAAGGGCTGCGATTAAGGTAATAGGTTTATATACTCCCAATCATTACAATTGTCCATGACCTCCCCCAAGCCACTCGAAACGGACACAATTGAACACCTACGACGAGACGAACCCAAGTATATTCGGGCACTGGAGACCTATTATTCTCGCTTCGACACAGAAAATAGTTGTACCTTCAATTGGGCTGCCCATGCAGCCGGGGCCAACACTGCATTTCTGGTGGACTATATTTTTTACTTTAATCAGACCGTCGAAGAGGAACTCCGGGCAAGCGGTGAACTAACGGACCGTCTAGATCCCTTCATTGGAATGCCGGAAACTAGAGAAGACGCCCAACATTATCTGAACAATTTGCTCGCATATAAGGCAAAGAATAATTCATAATTTTTTCAGTAAGCTTTCAACATATTGTGTCCGATACCGTTGATTCTTTTTTAAGAACAATTGAAGAAATTCGATGGAATCTCGCCGAGTGAAAATGCCTTTTTCCTCGGCCAATTCAAAAATATTTGCAATGTCTCGGATGGGCCCATAATCTGCCAACCTTCTTTCGGCGTCTTTATTTGCATATACCGCTTCATCAGTAAACAAATAATATTTGTGGGCGATCGCCACTTCGGCATCTGCCAAATCCGAAGTGCCTACCTGCGCCATTGTCCCTCGCACATTTTCATTAAACTCCACTAGCTTCTCTAGGGTCTCAAATCTGATGGGTATGACGTAAGTTGCCTCGAACTCTTTTGTCTCACGATGCGGAATCAATTCCTCAAGCACCGCGGGAGGCGCGAATATTTGATCGTAGAGTCTAGGCAGCAATTCCAGCATCTTAATGCGACCCATCCACGAAATGGCGCTTGTATCGATGACGCACTTCATCGTATGAAAAAACAACAATTATTTATTAAACTTCTTATTTTTACTACTTAATAATGGTATTTTTAATGTTTTCTATATGGAATTTAGAGAAAGAAATCTATCAGAAATCCCACCGCTAGGCGCGCACCGCGGCCTGAAGGCACGCGGTATG
>CAYUKJ010000165.1:0-2603 GCA_964445245.1 uncultured Methanosarcinales archaeon
AGGCGAGGCGCGCGCATACCGCGTGTCTTTCGGCCGCAGTGCGCGCCGAGCGGCGGGATTTCTGATTGAACAAGTGAAAGGTGGCAAGCTATGCCTCCCTCGGCCGCGGCTCCGCGTCCAGGATCTGCTTTAGGACGTCCATCTTGCCGGTCCAGTCCAGGGCCACCTTGAGGACCTCGGCGATGCGCTGGACTGGGATGACCTTGATTTTCTCGAGGCGCTTTTTGTCGACGATGATGTCTTTGAGGTTCGTCTTAGGGACGATCACGTGCTTGAGGCCGGCGTCGATGGCGGCCTCGACCTTGGCCGAGACGCCCCCGATGGGGAGGACCTCGCCGCGCACCGACAAGGAGCCGGTCATGGCGTAGTCCTGCTTGATGGGGACGCCCTTGAGGGCCGAGATGATCGTCGTGGCGACGGCGATGCTGGCGCTGTCGCCCTCGACGCCCTCGTAGGTCTGCAGGAACTGGACGTAGATGTCGTGCTTCTCCTTGATGTCGGTGCCGAAGTACCGCTTGACGATCGCGCTCACGTTTATCACCGCCTCCTTCGCGATGTCCCCGAGCTTGCCGGTCGCGACGATCTGGGTCTCCTTGCCGCCGGGCGTCACCTCGGCCTCAATCGGCAGGATGATGCCGGAGAAATTGCCCTCCGTCCCGATGACGGCCAGGCCGTTGACGCGGCCGACCTGGAGGCCCTCGGTCACGATGACCTCGTACTCCTTCTTGCGCTCGATGAAGCGGTCGGCGAGCTGCTGCTCCAGGGTGCGGGCAAGCACCAGCGCGTCCTTGGCGTGCTGGACGTCGACGACTTTGGCCCCCTTCTCGACGGCGAGGTCGCCGGCGGCCCGGATGATGCCGCCGAGCTCGCGCAGGCGCAGCGTCAGGTGGCCCTTGCGGTTGGCCCGCTTGCGCGCCTCTTCGATGATGAAGTCGACAGCCGCCTTCGAGAAGTGCGGGATCTTCTTGTCCTTGGTGATCTCCTGGGCGACAAAGACGGCGATCTTGCGCCGGTTCTCAGGGGTGTCCTCGAAGGTCTCCTTCATGTAGACCTCGTAGCCGTACCCCCTGATGCGGCTGCGCAAGGCCGGGTGCAGGTGCTTGATTGTCTCGTAGTTTCCGGCCGCCACCATGATGAAGCTGCACGGGACCTGCTCGGTGCGCACCATCGCGCCGGCGCTGCGCTCGGACTGGCCGGTGATGGCATACTTACCTTCCTGGAGCGAGGTCAGCAGCTCCTGCTGGGTGCTTGGCGGAAGCGTCGCGATCTCATCGATGAACAGCACGCCCATGTGGGCCTTGTGGATGAGGCCGGCGACGATGCGCTCGTTCGCGGGCGTGCCGAGGCCGCCGCTCTGGAAGGGATCGTGCAAGACATCGCCTAGCAACGCCCCGGCGTGCGCCCCGGTCGCGTCGAAGAACGGCGTGTGCTTGCGGTCGAAATTGTCGACGATGACCTTGGGGACCGCCGTCTTGACGTTCATGCGCTTGTTGACGTTGAGGAAGATCAGGAAGCCGACGACGAAGACGATGCTGGTGATGAGGCTGGCCGCGTAGACTATGTGGTTGTACTGCTGGGCGCCGGCTGCGTCCACGTAGCCGAAGGGGAAGATCTTGTGGCTGTAGAAGTAGTACGGGATGAGCGAGGCGGCCAAAAGGAAGATGAAGAGGATCCAGTTCTGCGTCCGGAACATGCTGGCGCTCTGTATCCTGGACTTCATGACGATCTCGCGGCCCTGCCCAGCCTTGACGGTCCGGATCAGCGGCTGGTTCTCGTCGTTGGGGTTGGCGAAGGCCAGGACGTCCTGGAGCTTCTCCTTGGGGAGCATCTCGGCAAGGGCCAGGCCGAGCATGGACTTGCCCGTGCCGGGCTCGCCGATCAGGAGGACGTGGCGGCGCTGGGCGGCGGCCTTTTTCATTACCTGGACGGCGCTCTCCTGGCCCATGACCTGGTCGATGAGCTTAGGGGCTATGGGGATGTCCTTGGTCGTCTCGAAATCCATGCCCTTCGCCATGGGGCCTTATTAACTGGGACTGGCTTAAAAAGGTATCTATTGGTTTGGCCGTGATGAAAATCTCGCTTCGCTCGGCTTTTGTGTCCTGCTCGCGATGGTTCTCCAGTTCTTAACAAAGCCGTGTCCCCGTAGGGGGCAACCCCCTCGGCATGCTGTCGTGCTCGGGATATCGCTCGCCCTTAAGGCCACAAAAGCACATTTTCATCGCGGCCTATTGGTTTAGTAAGGATGGAAGAGAAAAAAAGAAGGAGAAAATGGGGCCTAGGCCGCGATGTAGTAGCGGTTGAAGGCCGAGGGGATTGCGCGGCCGCCGTCCATGTAATAGTTGCCGTAGGGGCCCGAGATGGGTCGCCCGCGGAAGCTGTACCAGCCGGTGTAGCCGCCGCGCCCGTAGACGGGGACGACGTTGCGGGGCCGATAGAAGCTCAGGCTCGAGGTGCGCCAGTCCTCCTTGAATGCGGGGGTGGCGTACCCGACGGGGTAGCGGGGGCCGTTGTACGCGGTCCCGGCAGCGGTCTCCTGGGCGAAGAAGGGCTCAGAGTTCCGAAACGGGCTTTCGCTGTAGTGGGTCGTACCGTAGGTGTACCTG
>CAYUKJ010000166.1:0-2584 GCA_964445245.1 uncultured Methanosarcinales archaeon
CAAAGATTAGGATGGCCGTCGCGCAGGCCTCGCAGGAATTCTTCCACTTTCTGGGCACCGAAGGCGGCGCGCTCCTCCGGCACAGCGTTGAGGCCCTCCTCCTGCTCCTCATCACCTACATGGTGCTCTCCGAGCACCGCCGGGCCCCCCAGCGCCACCTCAAATACCTCGTCTGGGCCTTCCTTGCGCTGGCCGTCCAGCGCCTCTACGTCAGCCTCTTTTTGGCGGCCAATGTCTTCGGGCCCGCGGAACTGCCGGGAAACCTGGACGACCTCTACGTACTCTTCCACGCCCTCGAACTGTTCGGCCTCATCCTCATCGGCTGCGCCTTCCTCTATCCGGCCTTCGCGGAGCCGGCGCGCTTCCGCCGCCTCCTGGCCTGGCAGCTCGTGCCGGCCGCAGCGCTCATCGCCGTCCTGCTGGTCCTGTGGTTCACGAGCATCCGGTTCCTTGGCCCCGACGCCCGCACGGCCTTCCTCGTCCTCTCGACGGAAATTCCCAAGCTGGCCGTCCTTGGCGCGACGACCTGGCTGCTTTTAGCGTACCGGCACAAGTGGACAAAGTATTTTTCGTCGACAGTCCTGGCATTCGGGGTGTATGCGCTGGGCTCCCTCCTTGGCTTGGCCAACCTCCTCCTGTCCGGCTACCACGGCCGGGAGCTGCGCATCCTGGCCCTGCCTTTTCCCTTCTTCGGCATCCTGCTGTTCACGCGGGCCATCTATCTCAAACTGGTCGACAAGGCCGCGATGCGCCATCAGCTCGCCGTCGCCGAGGCCAAGCTGTCGCACACCCAGGAGGTGTCCAAGCTCAAGGACGATTTCCTGAGCATCGTGGGGCACGAGCTCCGGACCCCCCTGACGAGCATGAACCTGTACTCGTCGCTCCTCCTCGACGAGAAGATGGGCGAGCTGACCCCCCAGCAGAAGGAATCGGTCACGATCCTGAAAGCCGAGATCCAGCGCCTCTCCGCGCTCATCAACGACCTCCTCGACCTCTCGAAGCTTGAGAGCCGCAAGGTCAAGCTGCGCCTGGCCACCGTCCGCCTCCACGACCTCGCGGAGCGCAGCAGCCACCGGGCCCTTGCCGAGCAGAAGGGCATCGCCGTAAAGAACGCCGTCCCAAAGGGCCTGGCCGTCCAGGCCGACCCCGACAAGCTCGCCCAAGTCGTCATCAACCTCATCTCCAACGCCATCAAGTTCACGCCCGAGGGCGGCACGATCACCATCAGCGGCCGCGACACGGGCAGGGCCTGGGAGCTCGCCGTCACGGACACCGGCCCAGGCATCCCCAAGGACAAGCAGAAGCGCCTCTTCGACAAGTTCTACCAGGTAGACAACTACCTGACGCGCGAGCGGGGCGGCGTCGGGCTGGGGCTGGCGATCGTGCGCAGCCTTGTCGAACTGCACCGCGGCAGGATCACGGTGAAAAGCGAAGAGGGAAAGGGGAGCACGTTCACGGTGAGCATCCCGCAGAAGATCGGGGGCAAGCCATTTCTAGCAAAGTGAAAGGCTTAAAAGTGCCTGCGTGTTTCCCACCGCCATGAGCAGCATCGACGGCCTGTTCGAGGAAATCCCCATCGACGAAGCCTATATGACGATCAGGTATTTTGACCGCCGGCTCCAGGAGTTCGAGGCCCAGGGCGCCGAAATCGCAGGCTCGCGGGAAATCGACATGGCCTACCGCGACCTCAAGGTAGAGGCGTTCAACTACAATTTCCAGTTCTCCCCGGATGAGCTGCTGGCACTCCTGAATTACTCTGCACAGCGGCGCAAGAGATCGCCGCCTGTGGCCTAAGCCCCGCATAGCTTTTTAAAGCCCCCCTTGTTAGTGCCGGCATGCCAGACCTCCTCCGCCTCGCCCGCAAGCCCGACAGCCACAAGGGCCAGAACGGGAAGGTCCTCATCGTCGGCGGCAGCCGCGAGTACGTCGGCGCGCCCGCCCTCGCAGGATTGGCTGCGCTGCGCGCCGGCTGCGACCTCGTCAACATCGCGGCCCCCGAAGTCATCGCGTTTCTCATCAACGCGTTCTCGCCAGACCTGATCACGACGAAGCTGAAGGGCGACTTCATTTCCGGCCGCCATTTCAAGGAGCTGGCCAGAAAATCCGCCGACTACGACGCCGTCCTCGTCGGCAACGGCGTCGCGCTGCAGGACTTCACCGGCCTCGTCCAGAAGATAGAGGTCCCAGTCGTCATCGACGCCGGCGGCTTCTACCACCTCGACCTCAAGAAAATCAACCACTGCGTCCTCACGCCCCACCGCGGGGAGTTCGCGGGCCTCCTCAAGACCTCGAAGCTCACCGAGGAAACCGTGCAGGCTGCGCTTCGGGACAATCTTCTCCTCATCAAGGGGATGCGCGACACTGTCCTGTCGGCAACCCAACTCGAGCATGTCGAGGGCGGCAACCCCGGCCTGACCGTCGGGGGGACCGGCGACGTCCTGGCCGGCGTCGTCGCAAGCCTGATCGCGCAGGGCGGCGACCCATGGCGCTCTGCATTAACAGCCAGCTACGCCGTCAAGAAGGCGGGCGACCTTTGCTTGGCGGAAAAAGGCTTCGGCTTCACCGCCGGCGACGTCATCGAAAA
>CAYUKJ010000167.1:0-2551 GCA_964445245.1 uncultured Methanosarcinales archaeon
TTTTGCGCCTGGAGCGCCATGACGGAGTCGAGGACCGCCCGCCCCTGGTCACCGCGGTCTATGTAGTCGCCGAGAAAGACGAGCTCGACGCCCTGCCGTAGCCTGAGAGCCGGCCGGTCTTCGAAGACCGCGTAGTGGGCGTGGAGGGCTGAAAGGAGAGTCTCCAGTGCGGGGGGGTAGCCGTGGAGGTCGCCGACGCCGATGAGGAGCGGCGGCATTCGAGCCGATGGAGCAATAGCGTCTGTTCTGGCGGCTTCTCCGGGCATGGCCGCAGGAAGACCCGCCGCAGATTTAAACCTTCTCGGGGCCCGCCCCTTTTATCTCCCGGACCTCCAGGAGCTCGTCGAGCGTTGCCCGGGGCCCGAAATACTCGTCCTTGAATGTCTCCATATGCGTTTCCGCAAGTCGCGCGGCCTCCTCTGCGTCTTTGGCCTCGAAGCGGTATTCTGGCTTGTGGGGCTCCGGGTCTGGCATCCAGGCACTGTCGAACATATGGGCCCAGACCGTGTACTTGGCGAGATAGACGGGCATATCAGAACCCAAGAGCGAGGATTTTTTATCCTTTGTTGTGGGGGCGCCTAGAGCTTGCGACGAAGCGATTGCAATCATCCCATCGCACACCATCAAAGTCCTAGAATTGAGCGGGATTACTTGAGGTATTCAAGAAAGGGCTCGCTGTATCGGCCGTACCGCCGAAAGACTTGGACGCCGGGCGCGCCACCTCGCTGGCCGCCGTTGGGCTTAGAAGAATTTGCCCGCGTATCTCCGCATCGTCCACCGCTCGATGAACCACTTCCCAAACGCGGGAATGAGGCCGGAGATGTTGACGGATTTGAACATGACGATGCCATTGAACTTGCCCAGGCTGAGGTCCATGGGCCGGGATTTGGATCGGTAGGTTCTCATGGGGCGGCCGGCCTCAAGGGCCCGCAGGTTGTGGACGACGACGCCGGCCTGGAGCTCCGCGCTCTGCGCGGTCTTTTCCTCCAAGATGCCATTGACATCGCCGGCCGCGAAGAGGCGGGGGAATCCCTCGACCTGGAGATGTGCGTTCACCTTGATCTGGCCCCGCTCAGTGACCGCGCCGGCGAGGTGCGGCCGCAGGAGGGCGGCATTGGGCGTGATGCCGGTGCATAGGAACGCGAGGTCCGGCGTAAAGGTTCGGCCAGTGTTGGTGGAGAAGGTCGGGCCCTCGCCGGGCTGGACGAGTTCGTTGAAGACGAGCTGGACGCCGCGCTTGCGGAGGAAGCGCTCCGCGATCTTTTGCGCACGGGGGTGGTTGCGCTCGATGAGGGCCGGCATGGCGTGAACGATCGTGACGCGCTTTCGCGGGTACTTCCAGGCGATCTCGGCGGCCAGCTCGACGCCGACAAGGCCTCCGCCGATGATGAGGACCGACTTGGCCTTATGCAGAACCGCAGCGGCGTCGCGCAGGGTGCCGGCGCGCAGGTGGCGGACGAGGTTGGCCTGCTTGAAGGGCAGATGGTAGGACGATCCGGTGCAGATCGCGGCATAGTCGAAGGGGATCGGTTTTCCGTCAACCACGACTTCATGCTCGCGCAGCGCCTCGGCCGTGCCGCGCACGACCTTGGCCTCGTGCAGGTAGTGGGTGTGAAGGGCCTGGACCTTGCGGATGTGGGCGGGCTCGACGAGGCAGCGCAGGACCCCGGGCGTGAACTCGAAATAGTCCTTTGAGTCGATGAGCGTGACGGCGAAGTCGCGCTGGAGCCGCCGGGCGATGATGGCGCCGGCAAAACCTCCGCCTATGACGACGAGGCGCGTTCTGGCCATGTCGGTTCGGCCATCCTCGCCGGCGATATAAAGGTTGCGTTTAACGCGGGTTAAACGCACGTAAAACTTTTCCGCCAAATTTATAAACTTCATTTTTTTAACATTATAATATGGAAGATAAAATATTATTTCCAAAGGAAAACATCATCACTACAAAGTACTTTGACGTTCATCAAGATCGGGAAGTTCCGATTCCCGGATTTTTCATAATTGCTCCTTTACGAAAATTGAAATCCGTTGACGAATTTTCTGATGAAGAAGCAATTGAATTTATCAATCTGATTCGTAAGGTTCGTAAAGGAAAGAGAGATGTTCTGAAAATTGAAGGAGTCTGTTTCTTTCAGAACGAAGATACTGAACACGGATTTCATTTGTGGATATTCCCACGCTATAAATGGATGGAGAAATTTGGAAGAAAAATCCAGTCAGTAAGACCTATTATGAATTATGCTAAAGAAAATATGCTAAGTGATGATGTTTTCAACGAAGTCAAAGAAGATGTTAAAAAAATGAAGGAATTCATGTCTGGTTTCTAGGGCGGAAAAGTTTCGACTTCTCCGTTCCCTTCGGTCACTACGACCACGCTGCGCTCTCCTCCTTTCAGTCGTCGGGACGTTTAACAAAAGATATACGGTTCGGGGGTCGGCTCGCCCCTCACCCAAATTTTTCTCCCACTTCGTCCCAGAAAAACTTCGTATATCCCTGACATTAGTAGAAAATGTCGGGGCGGGCCACGGCCCGAGACACGCCCTCGCAGGGG
>CAYUKJ010000168.1:0-2531 GCA_964445245.1 uncultured Methanosarcinales archaeon
GATTTCCGGAATCTCATGGCTTTGTGGCTGTGCGGGCCAGCCGTCTTTTCCGCGCCCTCCGGTACGCGATGATGCCCACCAGCGCCAGGAGGACCGCGCCGGCGGCAATCCACGCCCGGTTCTGCCAGAGGCCGGACTGCTGTTGCCCCATGTGGCCAAAGGACGCCGACGAGCCGGCGGCGATGGCGCGGAACTGGATGGGCACGGTCTTTTCGACGCTGCGGCGTTCCCCGGTCGTGTCGGTGTAGTCTATGATGACGCGCAGGCTGTTGCGGTCCAGGCCGGCATGGGCCATCTGATCCATGGCCGACGAGTTGAACTGTCCGCGCCGGGACTGGCCCGTGAAGTTCTGCGCTGCGCTGTTGACGATCTGGAATGAGACCAGCGTGTAGTCGCCCTTGTCCAGGTTGCCTATTATTGCGGAATTGCTGCCCGTGACGCGAAAGCCCGGCTGCTCCGGGATGCGGACAGCCACCGAGAGGGCGGGCGTATTGCCGGTATTGGCGACCGACAACGAGGTTTGGCCCTGCGTGCTTTCCGAGAACGCCACGTAGAAGTCTGTTTCACCGCCGACAAAGACGCCTGTCCGCGTGGTGATGGCGGTTGGGGTGGCGTTGGCCAGCGAGTCGTATGTGAGGCGCAAGTCGAGCTGGTAGAGGCCCGGATCGGCGTTGACGTCGGCGATCACGGTGTACTTCAATTCAGCGGAGTCCCCCATGTCCAGGTATTTGACGTATTTGGTGTCGTCGGAGAACACCGGGAGGATGACTCCATCAAGTTCGGACCAGGAGAATACCAGGTCTTTGAGGGGGGCGCTGCCGATGTTGGTGATCGTGAACTTCATCTCGGTTTCCTTGCCCGGCTCAAGGCGGGCCTTGTCGACGTAGATTATCTGCGCGAATTCGTGGCTTGTGACGTCGATGGTGAAGATGGAGGTCCGCCAGTCCTGGTTGCCGTACCGATAGCGGGCCCTCAGTTCATGCTGTCCCTTGACGGCGTCCTTGTCTGTCTTCAGCTTGTATTGGGCATTGATGTGGTTCTTCTCCGTCTGGTACGCGTAAAGCGTGCCGAGGACCTGGAGGGCGGGCCCGTCGATGACAGTGAAGGGATAATCCGGGAGGATCTCCATCTCAAGGTTTTCCGCCACTCCTCCGCCGGTGTTTTCGACCCGAAAGCGTATGTCGACGGTCCCGCCGGCCGGGGCGGGGTTAGGATCCTGATTGAGCAGGGCGATTTTGATGACCAGACTCCCGTCTTGGGCTCCCTGCGCGGCGCCCACGACGGCCAACAACAATGCGATGCCAGCAATGATTGGTTTCATTTTCCGTCCTCCTCCTAGACGATTTGACCGTCTTTCAATTGCACGATTCTTCTGGCGTAGCCGGCCAGCTTGAGGTCGTGCGTGACTATGATGATGGTTTTTTCCCCCTGTTCCCACAAGCTCTGCAGCAGTTCCAGGAAATCAGCCCCCGTCTTGCTGTCAAGATTGCCGGTCGGCTCGTCAGCCAGGATCACGTCAGGGTCGTTCGCCAGGGCGCGGGCGATGGCCACCCGTTGCTGCTGCCCACCTGAGAGCTGCGAGGGCCGGTGGTCCATCCGATCGCCAAGCCCGACCAGCTTCAGAATCTCGGCGGCTTTTTTCCGCGCAGCGTCAGTTGAGGCATCCTGGAATTCGAGGGGCAGCATGACGTTTTCAAGCGCGCTGAGGGTCGGGATCAAATTGAACTGCTGGAAGATGAAGCCGATTTTTTTTCCGCGGATCTGGGCGAGGTCGGATTCATTGAGGCCCAGAATGTCCCGGCCTTCAAGATAGATGGTGCCCTTCGTGGGCATGTCCAGGCAGCCGACGAGGTTCATCATCGTACTTTTCCCTGAGCCGCTTTGGCCTGTGATTGCCAGGAATTCACCCCCCTGAATAGACAAATTGACGCCTTTCAGCGCGTCCACCGCCACCTCGCCAAGGGAATAGGTCTTCCACACGTTTTGGAGGTCGATAAGGGGGCGGTTTTCCATTTTCCAGCAACCTTTAAATACTTTGAAGCGATACTGAAACTCGCTGAAACGATACAAGATATAAATGTTTTATGAAACAAAGTGAAACGAAACAACATGAAACCAAAACTTGTGAGGCCGAACAGCAAGAGACGGGCCTTTTGGGCTATCGCCGTCCTCATCCTTATCTATGGCGGGGTCTTGCTGGTTATCGCGCTGCATTCGTCCTATACATTGTATATGCGCTCGCAGGCGGCGCAGGCTAGTCCGCGGTGGGGCAACTCGTCGCTGGCTCCTGGGACGTCGCACGAGGCCTTCCGGCTCCGCCCAGCACCCTTCGCCACGTCGCCAGCCATCGCTTTTGCAGGAGCTGCGATCTCCATCGCGGCAGGCAGCGCGCTAATCAGCCTGCTTCGCGCGAAGGAGACCAAGGATGCCCGGCGCGAGGTCATCGACGCCATAGTCACGCCGGACGAGAAGCTCGTGATCCGCGAACTGGAAGCCCACGGCGGGGGATTGACGCAATCCGACATCGTGGG
>CAYUKJ010000169.1:0-2521 GCA_964445245.1 uncultured Methanosarcinales archaeon
CTTGATGACGTCGAGGTTGTGCTCGATGACGAGGACGGTGTTGCCCTTGTCGACGAGGCGGTCGAGGACGGCGAGCAGCTTCTTGACGTCGTCAAAGTGCAGGCCCGTCGTGGGCTCGTCCAGCAGATAGATGGTGTGCGAGCCGCCTTTTTTGGCCAGCTCGCGCGTGAGCTTGATGCGCTGGGCCTCGCCGCCGGAGAGGGTCGTGCTGCTTTGGCCGAGCTTGATGTAACCAAGCCCCACGTCATTGAGGGTCTCCAGTTTCCGGCGGATTGGGGGCAGGCTCTCGAAGAGCTTGAAGGCCTCCTCGACGGTCATGTTGAGGACCTCGGAGATGTTCTTGTCCTTGTACTTGACTTCCAGGGTCGCGGCGTTGAAGCGCGTGCCCTTGCACTCCTCGCACTCGACGTAGACGTCGGGCAGAAAGTTCATCTCGATCTTGATGAGGCCGTCGCCGGCGCAGGCCTCGCAGCGGCCCCCCTTGACGTTGAAGGAGAAGCGCCCGGGGTCGAAGCCGCGCAGCTTCGCGTCGCGCGTCATGGCAAACAGCTTTCGGATGTCGTCGAAGAACTTCGTGTAGGTAGCCGGGTTTGAGCGCGGCGTGCGGCCGATCGGGCTTTGGTCGATGGCGATGACCTTGTCGACGGCGTCGGGGACTTTCAGTGCCCGGTGCGCGCCCACGGCGTCGGCGCTCTCATGGAACCGACGCTTGAGCGCGGGCAGGAGGGTCTCGTTGATGAGTGTGGACTTGCCGCTGCCCGAGACGCCGGTGACGAGCGTGAGGGTGCCTAAGGGGAATCTGGCGGTGAGGGCCTTGAGGTTGTGCTCGGCGCAGCCCTCGAGGACGAGCCAGCCTTTAGGGGGGCGCCTCGCATGCGGGACGGGAATCGTCTTTTTGCGGGAAAGGTATTGGCCGGTGAGGGAGGCGCGGCTGCGCTTGATCTGGGCCGGGGTGCCGCAGGCGACGATGCGGCCTCCGTGGATGCCTGCGCCGGGCCCGATGTCGACGACGTAGTCGGCGCGGCGGATCGTGTCCTCGTCGTGCTCGACGACGATGAGTGTGTTGCCCAGGTCGCGCAGGCGGTGGAGGGTGTCGATGAGGCGGGCGTTGTCGCGCTGGTGCAGGCCGATGCTGGGCTCGTCGAGGATGTAGAGGACGCCCATGAGGTTGCTGCCGATCTGCGTGGCGAGGCGGATGCGCTGGGCCTCGCCGCCGGAGAGCGTGCCGGCGCCGCGCGAGAGCGTCAGGTAGCCCAGGCCGACGTTCGCGAGAAAGCCGAGGCGGGCCTGGATCTCCTTGAGGAGCTGGCGCGCGATCGCGCGCTCCTTGTCGGTGAGCGCGAGGGCCCGGAAGAAGTCTTGGGCGTCCAGGACGCTGAGGTCGGTGAGGTCGATGATGTTCTTGCCGTGGACGAGGACGGAGAGGACCTTCTCCTTGAGGCGGCGCCCCTTGCAGGCGGGGCAGGTGAGGCGGCGCATGAATTTTTCGAGCTCCTCCTTGCGCCAGTCGGATTCCGTCGTCTTGTAGAGCCGCTCAAGGAGCGGGACGAGGCCCTCGAAGTCGCCTTCGTACTCGTAGCTTGAGGTCTTGTCCTTGGAGGTGAGCTTGAAGCTGATCGTGGCGGCGTCGCCGTAGAGGAGGGCGCGGAATTGCGGCTTGGTGAGGTCATTGACGGGGGTGCAGACGCCAAAGCCGGCGTGGCGCGCGAAGGAGGCGATCCATTGGACGCGCCAGCCGTCGACGTGGTTGGCCCAGACGCGGATGGCCCCCTCCGAGATCGACAGGCTCTTGTCCGGGATGAGGAGGTCGGGGTCAAATTCCTGCTTGAAGCCCAGGCCGTGGCAGTCCTCGCAGGCGCCGTAGGGGCTGTTGAAGGAGAAGGCGCGGGGCTGGAGCTCCTCGAAGCTTATGTGGTGGGTGGGGCAGGCGGCGTGGCTGGAGTAGAGCGTGTCCTTGCCGTCTTCGGTGACGAGGGCATAGCCATCCGCAGTCTTGAGGGCGAGTTCCACGGCTTCAGCGGCACGGGCCCTGTCGTCTCCTGTCAGGCGGTCCACGACGATGTCGATGTCGTGCTTCTTGTAGCGCTCAAGCCTTGGCAGGGCGGCAAGGTTTGAGAGGTCGAAGAAGGCCTTGTTGATGCGCACCCGCGAGAAGCCGTCTTTTTTGGCCTGGGCGAAAATGTGCTCATAGGTCCCCTTTTTGGAGCGCACCACTGGCGCCAGCACTTGGAATTTCCGGTGGTGGGCCACGACTTGCCTGGCGATCTGCTCAGCCGTCTGGGGCGCGATCCGGGCCTTGCAGACTGGGCAGTGGGGGACGCCGATGCGGGCGAAGAGGAGCCGGAGGTAGTCGTAGATCTCGGTGACGGTCCCCACCGTCGAGCGCGGGTTCTTGCTCGTCGTCTTCTGCTCGATGCTGATCGCGGGGGAGAGGCCCTCGATGCTGTCCACGTCGGGCTTGCTCATGAGGCCGAGGAACTGCCGCGCATAGGCCGACAGCGACTCGACGTAGCGGCGCTGG
>CAYUKJ010000170.1:0-2179 GCA_964445245.1 uncultured Methanosarcinales archaeon
TATTAATGTTCAGCCCCGAGAAGGGCCAGATCCCTCAGGACGGCGGCGGGGTCCTTGGCTTTCGTTACGCCGCTGGCCAGCAGGACGCCCACGGCTCCCAGCGCACAGGCGGTTTTCACGTCGCGGCCCGTCTTGACGCCAGCGCCCACGAGCAGCTTGACGCCGGTGCCCGAAACGACCTCGAAGGCCGCCTGGATCTCCTCGGGTTTGGCAGTGCTCACCGAGACGTCGCCCCCTATGAGTTCGGGCGGCTCCAAGGCGAGAAAATCAGGCCGGCAGGCGACGATGTCGCGCGCCATCCCGGGCGTGTTCGCGCACACGATGCTCGTCAGGCTCAGGCGGCGCAGCCGGAGGACGAGCTCCTTGATCTCGGCGAGCGGGATCCGTCGCTCGGAGTGGTTCAGGAGGGAGCCTTTCGCGCCGGCGCCGCGCAGGGCCTCGGGGAGGAGGCTCCCGGTGAAGGCGCCGGCCTGGACGTTCTCGACGTGCTGCCCGAAAACCGGGATGCCGACGTGCTGGGCGACGCGAAAGACGTCAAAGGCCTGGACGGCCACCCAGATGGGGGCGCCGGCCGCCTTGCCGGCCTTTTCGCAGACCATGGCGAGGCGCTCCGCGTGCGGGCCGGTCGCCTCCGCATAGGTCTTGAAGTTGACGACGATGAGGGGCTTGGCCATCGGGAGGGGCAGCCTTCGCCTTTTTTTAAAGATTCTCCCTGCAAGGGCCGCGATAAAAATGTGCTTTTGTGGCCTTAAGGGCGAGCTGTAACAGCTCCTCTTACGCTGGAGCCAGGGGGTCGCCCCCTACGGGGATGGCTCCCAGAAGCATACAGAAGCACAGCGAGCAGGCCACAAAAGCCGAGCGAAGGGAGATTTTCATCGCGGCCCCCTGCAAGGGCTCTGTTGACATCATCCGCCTGGCGGCGTCCGCCACCCTGCTCGCGAGGGTCTGGAGCAAGCGAGGATGCCGTATCCCCGTAGGGGGCACGTCCCCCTCGGCATGCACTCAAGTGGGGGATATCGCTCGCCCTTAAGGGTGGCGGACCATGATTTCATCGCTGCCCCCTGCACGCCAGTCGGTTCAAGGAGTCCGTGCGCGGCGCCTCGGCTTGATTGACGCGGCCTTGGCCCGGTATTTCCAGATCAGCACCGCCAATCCCACAATTCCCATCAGCAATGCCAGCCACCGCGCCAGCGGCCAGGGCGTGCCGGCCCAGCCCGCATCGTCGCGGAAGTGCGTCACGGCAAAGCGCAGCCAGCCGTACACGGCCACGAAGGCCCATAAGAGGAAGCCGGGGGGCCGGACGCGCTGCAAGACGAAGGACCGGCGGTTGAGGAGAACCAGGACGCCGAGGTTGGCGAAGTTCTTGGCGGCCTCGTAGATCTGGGAGGGATGCCGGCACAGCTCGTCGGCGGCGGGAAAGACGACGCACCAAGGCACGTCCGCCGGGGTGCCCCAAAGCTCCCCGTTGATGAAGTTCGCGAGGCGCCCCAGCCCCAGCGTGAGGGCGGCCGGGAGGACCATCGCGTCAGCCAGGTCGTAGAACGCGATCCGGTATTTGCGCACAAAAATCCAGGTGACCAGGGCCAGGCCAATCAAGCCGCCATGGAAGGCGAGGCCGCCCTCCCAGATCTTGAGCATGTCTAGGGGCCGGCCCGCATAGAGCCCGTAGTCGACGATGACGTGGTAGAGCCGCGCCCCGACAACCAAGCCGATCATGCACCAGAAGATGTAGCTGTCGAGGCGGGCCTCCGTCAGGTTCGGGATCCGGCCCTTGCGGAGGGCGGACCTGAGGAGGTAATAGGCGAGGAGGAAGCCGAAGACGTAGACGAGGCCGTAGAAGCGGATGTGGATGGGCCCGACCACGAAGAGGTCCGGGGAAAGGTTATGGACCCACATCAGGGCCTCCGGCGCCTGGCAAGAAGGAGGCGGGACCACTGCTTGGCGAGCCGCTCGTCCCAGAGGTCTCCGAGGCGGTCGCAGAGGCGCTCAAAGGGGCTCCGAGGACGGGACCAGGGCTCCTTGGGTAGGGGAGAGGGCATGTGGGGATGGGCATTATGTGAAAAGCCTGGCAATCTCGTCCAGGTCTGGCTTCTCGTCTGCCACCTCGCGTGATGAGGGGGCGGCAGGGCGCATGGCCGGGAGGCCGTGAGGCCGGGCATGGGAATCGGGGGACGCTGGC
>CAYUKJ010000170.1:2189-2461 GCA_964445245.1 uncultured Methanosarcinales archaeon
TGGTGTTCGCATGGGTCTTGGATGCGGCGCGGGAGAGATCGGCGCGCCTGAAGAGGAGGTTGCAGGGGCGGCAAAAGAAGCGGTAGTCGTCGTTGCCTTTGACGTCGCCTTCGCAGATGGGGCAGCCCGAGGGGACCGTAACGATAGTCATACATCCGTTCTGCGGGAGTGAGAATAAAAAACTTGTGGAGAACGGGATCAGTAGAAAAGTTGCCTGCGGCGTGGGTTGTGGGCTCCGTGGAGCCGCAGGCTCCGGGCGCCAGCGACGCCAC
>CAYUKJ010000171.1:0-2440 GCA_964445245.1 uncultured Methanosarcinales archaeon
CAATTCCGCCTCCGGCCTGGCGAGCAGCCTTGACAAGCCCTTGTACTCCGAGAGGCGGGGCGCAAAGGCGCCTGACCATGCAACGAGGAGCACTGCCAGAATCGCCCCAGAGGCCAGTGCGCGCTGGCGCCCTGACGCGGAAAACCAAAGGGCTCCGAGGAAGGCAGCCCCTGCGGCCCCCGCCACCGCGTTTGGCCCGAGTGTCCAGATGAGGCCCGCCCCAAGGAGCCCGCCCAGGCCTGCCCCAAGCAGATCGGCCCGGTACACCGCCGCTAAACGCGCCCGCTCCCGGGCCAGGGCGGCCGCGACTAGGCCCCCTGAGCACAAGAAGGGGAGCGCGAGGAGCGCATACATCAGGAAGAGGACGGCCACCTGCCCGGACGACACGCCGGCCCAAAACGGCGTCAGCTCAAGCGCATTGACAAGCAGATAGCAAAATGGCGCAAGCAAGCCGAACGCGAGAGCCGATCCCCAATACAGCGATGCGGGGGGCGCGGTCCGCCATTTCCTCGTCACTGCCAAGGCCGTCCCGGCCGCCCCGACGCCAAGCAGGGCGATGCTGACGACGAGGAACGCGACGGACGGAAAGAGCTTGACGGCCAGAAGCCTTGTGAGGGCCACCTCATAGGCGAGGGCGGCCGCCGAGACGCACGCGATGCCCGCGAACAGGCGCATGGCCGGAAGAAAGGGCACTGTGTATTTATGTTTCGTGGCCCCTCGGGCCGCGATGAAAATCTCGCTTTGCTCGGCTTTTGTGGCCTCCGCGGAGCCGAAGGCTCCGGGCGCCAGCGACGGTGAGTCGCTGAGCGGCTCGCGAGGGCTTCCAAGACCTTGAGAATGCCGTATCCCCGTAGGGGGCAACCCCCTCGGCATGTTGTCGTTCCTGGATTATCGCTCGCCCTTAAGGCCACAAAAGCATATTTTCATCGCGGCCGGTCCCTCGCGCCCACCACGGCCAGGACGCGGTCGCGCAGGGACTCCATGGCCTCGCGGTCTGCCCCCTCCACGATGACGCGGAGCATGCCGTCCTCGGTGTGGCTGGGGCGCGCCACGAACCAGCCCCTGCCCATTTCTACGGTGAGGCCGTCGAGACGGTCCTTCTTCTCGCCCTCGAACTCCTTTTCGAGGGCGGCCATCGACTGCGAGGCGCTCTCGACCTCCACGTTGAGGACGCCCGTCGAGGCGTACTGCGCGAAGGGCCGCACAAGACTGCTGAGGGGCTTGCCCGTGTCGTGGAGGTGGCCGAGGACGGTGAAGAGGACGTAGAGGACGTTGCCGCTGCCCAGCAGCTCCTCCTCGAAGAAGTGCCCGCTCGACTCGCCGCCGAGAAAGCAGCCCTCCTTGACGAGGGTCTCGCGCGCGAACGAATAGCCGACGCGCACCCGGACCGGGACGCCGCCGGCCGCCCGGATCGCCTCCGGCACGGCTTTGGAGGCGAGAAGGTCGTGGATGATCTTGGCGCCCGGGTGCTTGTGCAGGACGATGGAGGCGAGCAGCGCCAGGGTGAAGTCGTTGCGGACGGGCTTGCCCAGCTCGTCGAAGAGCATGATGCGGTCGCCGTCCCCGTCGAACATCGCGCCGCAGGAGGCGTGCTGGAGGCGGATGGCGCGCTCCATCGTGTCGTAGCCCTCGCCCACCATCGGGTTGGGCTCGTGGGCCGGGAACGTCCCGTCCGGAGGGAAGTTCAGCGGGTGGAACGCGACGTCGAGGGCGTTCATGACGTGCTCAAGCTCGGGGCCTTTCGCGCCGTTGCTGGCGTCGAGGACGACCGAAACCTTCGAGAAGGGCCGGCGGAACTGCTTCACGATGACGTCAGTATAGGCCTGCATGAGCTCGATGCGGGCGACGCGCCCCTTTTTCTCCGAGGAGAAACGGTTTTCGCCGACGAGGCGCTCGATGTCGGACATCCCGTATCCCCCGTTGATAGCGCGGTTCCCCTTCAGGTACATCTTGATGCCGTTGAAAGCGCGGCCCATGTGGCTGGCGGTGACGACGAGGACGGCATCGTATTTTAGATGGGCCTGCATCAGGTCCAGGAGGGGAGTGGACTGCATGCCTGCGAGATCGACATCGGCGCCCTGGTCCGTGAGGCCGTCGATGAGAGCCTTGGCCATCGAGGGGCTGGAGAGGCGGCAGTCCTGCCCCACCAGCAGATGCCGATAGCTGGTGAAGGTGACAAAGGCTCGCCCCACCTTGTACGCGACGGCCTCGTTGACCTCCTCGGGATACCGGCCGCGGATATCGTAGGACTTGAAGATGGACATATATGACGAAGACTGTCCTCAATTTAAAAGTATTTCTGGGGATGGTTCAGCCACCGGCCGAAGACGGTATCATGGGTAGCCTTCGAGTGCTTATTGTGCTCGCCCAGGTTTCAGACGTGAGTCCCAGGTTCGATTGAGAAGGGATTAGATAGAGAAAATTAATAAATTACCATATA
>CAYUKJ010000172.1:0-1629 GCA_964445245.1 uncultured Methanosarcinales archaeon
GACTCCACCCACCACCCCCGCCGCCACCCAGAGGGCAGGGCGCGGGAGAAGCGCCAAGTGCCACGGCGAGGGCCGGGGGTCGCCCCCTGGGGGGTGGCCCGAAGCCCGTGGCTGAAATAAAATTCAAAAATGCAGGTGGACGGAATTGCCTTAGAATTCCTTTCCCCTTCTCCTCATCGGCCGGCTCGCAACCGAATTCGTTGTGGTGACGCGCTCCACGCCTGCCGCCGTGTCGAAGCGCACCGAGGCGGCCGGAAGGTTCATGCCCCCGATCACTTTGAGGGTGCTCTTGACCTTGTAGGCGAGGATGCGCTCCTCGAAGGGCTCGATGACGGGGAGGTCCCAGCGCAGGAGCGTTCCGCGCTTGGCGCCCTTGACGACCTTGGCGGGCCGCACCGTCCCCAGGCCCCCCTCGTCATGCAGGGTGCCGAAGACGGGGATCTTGTCCATGATGCGGACGTTGTGGATGGTGCGGCGGGTTCGGTTCTTGACGAAGAGGCGGACCTTGATGACCTGCAAGTCACCCGTGTGGGAGTCCTGGATCATGGCGTCTTTGTAGGCGACCAGCGGGTTGCGGAAGACGAAGTAGCCGAGGACCAGGAGGAGGAGGGCCGCGGCGACGATCGCCAGGCCCCGGTAGTCGGTGATCATGGAGACCGTGACAGCCTCCTGGGCCGGGACTGGCACGGCCCACTTGAAGGCGGGCCGGCCGTATTGGACGGCGAGCTGGGCGGGCGGGTCGGTCTTGGTGAAAAGGCGCGCGAACCGCGAGACGGGGACGGCCTTCGTGAACGTGTTCTCGACATTGCCTGCGTTGAAGGCCGTGAAGGCGCGGCGGGAGCGGAAGAGCTGCGAGGCGTTGGCCTCCTCGGTGACGAGCTCGGAGTAGCCGATGGTCTCGTACTCCTTGGTGGCGTCCACGATCTTCTCGTCGCGGTAATAAACCTCGACGCTGAGCGCGTGGCGGCCGGGGGGCTCAAGGGGGTCGGAGAGGGTGAAGATGAACTCGGTGCTGCGCTCCTGCAGCGGCCCAAGGGAGATGTTGTGGTCCTTGAGGAACAGCCCGCCGCGGATGCGGATGCCGAGATTGCCGATGTCGAGGGGGTTGCGGTTGCGAAGCAAGACTTCGACGCTGAAGGCCTTGCGGGGGTCGATCTCGCGAGGGACGCTTGTGCCCAGCGCGACGGAGGGCCGGTAGGTCTGCAGGTCGACCTCCTTGATGTTGATGGGCAGGTTGAACTCCTCGTACTCGCCGGTGGTGAGGTCCTTGACCTTGACGGGGATGCCGAAGGGCCCGATGCCGACGCCAAGCTTGGGCGTCACGGAAATGAGGAAATCCGACGAATCGCCAGGGAGGATTTCGACGGTCTCCAGCTTCGGCTCGTCGAGGATGAGCCAGCGCCCCCCCCGCCCAGAGAGCTGGAAGAAGGAGGCGTTCTGCGGGTTATTGTTGAAGATCGTGAGGTTGTACGTGGCGACCTCGAACGGGAAGATGTCGGCCGAGACCGGCTTTACCCTGACTGAGAAGCTGTCGGCAGCCGCAAGCGGCAGCGCGAGCGCCAGCAGGAGGAGGCCCGTCGTCGCTAGCCGTCCCGTGTTCATTCGCCGCACTCCTCTCCCCCCTCCCGG
>CAYUKJ010000172.1:1639-2440 GCA_964445245.1 uncultured Methanosarcinales archaeon
CGCAGGGGTCAATCCCGCCGAAGAAACGGCGTATATAAATGTTTCCCTTTTTAAAGCCGGAACGCAAATCGGTACGGCCAAGGCAGCCCTGACGTGAAAGAAGAAAGGGATGGGGCTGCCGTGACTTTCAATCCGAGGATTTTCAATCCAAGGGTTTTTTGAACACGGGTTTCAAGCTGTTTGTGTCATGGTGCCGCAAGGCCTTGCGAACTCCACAAACCCCGAGCTTGAGTGATAGACCAGGCTACACTACAGCCCCATCTTGCCAGCGACAACTCGGACGGCCTTTTTAAAAGTAGCGGATTTCAGCCGCCCAGATACTCCTTGATTGCTCCCCTGACCTGGTCCATGATCTGAAGCTGCGGGGCCGGGACGTCCTTGAGCTGCAAGCTCCGCGGCACCTGGAAGGCCAAGGCCGAAATCAAGGTCGGATCGAGATGGTCGGATTCGCACGCAAAGGGGGTCCGGTAGCCGCGGCCGACGACCGTGCCCTCGACGGTGGTGCGCAGGGGAGTAGTTGTAGGCTGGGCGCCCCGCGTCGGGCGCGTCTCGATGGCGGAAGTGATGGTGTAGGCCACGTTGTACCCAAGCCGGTCTGCCACGTGCTCGAATATCTGGGCCACATTGTCCACCGTCAGGGGCCCGGGGAACTCGATCCGCGTGTGCTCAAGCAGCTCTTCAAGCTGCGGGTGCGAGGTGCCGCTTGCGGCCACCGTCTGCGGCCTCCACTGCTCGGGGGGCCAATAAGGTTCAATTTTCTCGTCGGAGGTCATGGTTGGAGAAATGGTCGGCGGTTTTTAT
>CAYUKJ010000173.1:0-2435 GCA_964445245.1 uncultured Methanosarcinales archaeon
CGAGCTCGGCCCTCACCTGCTTGTCCATGTCGAATTCGGCGGCGACGCGGATGCGGGGCTCATGCGCGGTGAGGGCGAGGGCCTTTCCAGCGCTGACATCCAACCCGGCCCAGGAAAGCTCCCCGATGACCAGCGCGCCGTGGATGACGCCGCGGCGCAGATACGGCAGAAGGCGCGCGAGGGGGCCCGCGCCGCGGAAGGGCTTGGAGGTGAGATGGACATGGGCGTCGATGATCATGCCGCGTTGCTACCCTCCCGCCTATATATAGCTTTACCTGACGTCTGGCGACAAGCCCTCTGCGACCTAGAATTTCTTGAACAGCGCGGCGGTGTCGGCGAGTTCGACGTGGCCCAGGAAGAGGGCGCGGCAGCAGTAGCGCTCCAGGCCCAGGTCGTCAAGGACGCTCTTGCGGTCCTCGCCCTTGGCGACGCGCTCCTTGTAAGCCTCAAAGAGGTGGCCGACGGGTTTGCCGCACGAGAAGCATCGGATGGGGATGATCATGGTTTCACCTCTAGCGATACGACTTCTGACGCGCTTTTCTGGCTTTAGAATCGTTCGGTTTGCAGGCCTCTTTTCGGCGCACATCAGCGACGAGGAGCAGGCGGTCGTACTCTAAAAAGACCTTCTTGAGGGAGGGGTGGTGCTTGACGAGGGCGCGCGAGATGGCCAGGCGGGCTGCGTCGGACTGGCCCATGATGCCGCCGCCCTGGACATTCACGGCGATGTCCATCTTGGCCGGCAGGTCGCCGGCGAGGATGAGGGGCTCCATGACGCGGCTGCGCGCAAGGTGCGTCGCAAAGAGGGGGAGGGGGATTTGGTTGATGAGGATCTTGCCGGTCCCTGCGGTGAGCGTGGCACGCGCAATCGCGCGCTTGCGCTTGCCTGAGGTGTGGATCACTTTTTGGGTCATTTGACGCCTCCGAGGAGCTTGGAGATCTCGTGGACCGTGACGTAGTGGACCAGCCCGCGCGCCTTCGCGCTGGCCTGGGGGAGGGTTTCGAGCTTCTGGTTGGTAAGTGCGTCGGGGACGCCGCGGTAGCACATGACGCGCGAAAATGCGGCCTTGCCCCGCGGGCTCTTGTAGTCAAGCATGCCGCGCACCGTGCGGCGCACGAGGCGGTCAGGGATGCGGGGGAAGAAGGGGCCGCGCCGGATCGAGGACTGCCGGACCTTTTTCTGGTAGTGGGCCAGGACGGTGAGGCGCCTGCCGCTGATGACGGCGCGCTCGCAGTTGACGATGTTGATTGTCTCCCCTAACAGCGCCTGCTTGGCGGCGACGGCGGCGAGGCGGCCGAGGATGAGGTCTGTGGCGTCGATGTTCATGGCTTATCCCACCAGGCGGACGTTTCTGCCCTTGGGGTTCTCCTTCATGAGCTGCGGAATCGTGAGGGCGCGCTCGTTGAGCTTGGCGCGGGCCTGGGCCGAGAAGGCGTAGGCGGCCACCTTCACCGGTTTGGAGAGTGTTCCGACGCCTAGCACCTTGCCGGGGACAAGCACCGTTTCGTCGTCCTGGCAGACGGCGTCAATCTTGTATAGGTTGACCTCGCGGGCCTTGCGGGCCGGCCGCTCAAGGTCTGCGGCGACGCGCTTCCACAGGCCGACGCCTGCCTCGATGGAGAGGCGTCGAAGGTCCGAGATGAGGCGCACCAGCGTCTCGTTCTTGTCGCGGTCCATGGTCAGTTCAGCGGAATCCTGGTTGTCGGCTGCGGCCCAAGACGTGGTGTCGCAGGCTCGTGATTGGCCGAGCGTGCACTCAAGGGCCCATCCCGCAAAGGAAGGGCCCGGCCAAGGCAGCCTCGACAACAAACTGCGGAGGACGAGGTTCGAACTCGCGCAGGCACTAAGCCACTAGGCGTTTGCAGGGGCAAGCGTGGGGCTTGCGCCCGCCTCAACCTAGCCCGTTTGACCACTCCGGCACCTCCGCATGGAACACGACGGCGCCGCGGCGCGCCTGGGGCGCGGGGCAGCGCGTGAATGCGTGAGATCATGTTTCCTCCAGGAGCGTTTTAAGCTCGCCCAACTGCCGATTGAACGCCTCAAGGCCGGCGGCCACGATCTCCTTGGGCTCCAGCTGCCCCCAGGCCTCGACGGTGAGGAAGTATGCGTCGCCAGTCCTGACCTCGATGTCGGATGAGAGGTCGGTGCAGGCGCCGCAGAGGATGCAGTTGGGCACGTTCTTTTTGACGAGGCCGAGCTTTCCGCCCTTGAGCTCAAAGATGTCGGCGGGGCAGGCCTCGACGATCTTGTCCTTGTGCTGCGGGTCCTTGGCGATGACGACGTCGGGGACCTGGCGGAATGTCACTAGGCCCGGGCTCCACTTGGCGTGGATGCGGCCGACGCCCATGACGGCGGTGGCGACGAGGCGGATATCCTGGCCGTCGAGGAGCTTGACAATGGGCAGCCCAGGATGGACGGGCTTGGCGCCGGGATCCTG
>CAYUKJ010000174.1:0-2434 GCA_964445245.1 uncultured Methanosarcinales archaeon
CGCGCTAGTCCTTCTTGCCCTCCTTCGCGGCTATAACGCGACAGGCGACGCGAAATATCTCGGTGCGGCGCGGCGAGTGGCGAACTACTCGCTGGACGCGCTCTACGACTGGAACAGCGCTGGATTCTTCGAGCGGAACTCGGAGGAGCGCGCCCTCTACCGGCCCGAGGAGCTCTTCGTGCAGGACCGGCCATATTATGAGAACGGTGTCATGGCGCGCGCGTTTCTGGGCCTGTATGCCCTCGAGGGGAATCCCGAGCAAGCGATGGTCGCCGTCGAGACGCTTGCAGCCTTCATTGGAGCCTTCGGGGGCATCGACGAGTCCTATTGGATGTGGTCGGCGGCGAAAAGCGAGGATCTTGGGGCGGCGCGGCGGTTCTACGCTGAAAACCCTGACGTCATCGACGCGATCCGGGGCCAGAGGCAGCGGACGTTCTTCCTAAACCGCATGAAGCCGGACTTGCCGGAAGCGGGCTTGAATGATCCGGCATTCGCCGATGCTTCCATCATGGTCCTTGTGGTCATCGCATTCCTGGCCGGCCTCCTGAGCTTTCTGAGCCCCTGCACGCTCCCCATCCTGCCGGCCAGCTTTGCCGCCGGCGCGAAGGCCCCGCGGAAAAGGATTGCGCTGCACGTCTTCGGATTCTTTGTCGGCCTTGCGGCGATGTTTTCGGCGATTGGCGTCCTCCTCGGGGCGGCAGGCCAGCACCTCCCCCGCGCCTGGATCGAGTGGGCGGCCGGTCTCGTCCTTGTCCTGATGGGAACGATGACGGTCTTCGGGAAAGGCTTCTCAGGACCTGTCAGGACGAAAGGGGGCCCCCGGACGCTCGGCGGCTCGGTTCTCTTCGGATTGGGTTTTGGGGCAGGGTGGTCGGCGTGCGTTGGGCCCATTCTCGTAGGGCTCCTCGGCCTTGCAGCCGCGTCGGGGACCGCCGCAAAAGGCGGCCTGCTCCTGTTCGTCTACGCCCTGGGCGTCGGCGTCCCGCTTCTCATCCTGGCGCTCTGGTTCGGCCGCCTCGGCCCCAAATCCCGCGCATGGAGATGGCTCCGGGGCCGGACCTTCAACATCTGGGGGACGTCGCTGAACTCAACGCAGCTCGTCAGCGGCCTCTTCATGATCGCGATCGGCTTTCTGGTCATGTTCGGCGTCCTGAGCGCCATCAGTCGCCTTGTCATCTCCTCACCCTTACAGCAGGCCCTCTTCAGGGGGGAAGAGTGGATAATGCGCCTATTGTCGTGAAAGTATAAATTATAAACAATATATATACTAGTATACCAATATACTATTTCAGTATTTCAGTTTTATATTTAAATACTCCCTCTCCAAAACTCTTATATACCGATCACTGTCTTTGACTTGAGTCTCAAGGAGGTTTACCCATGCCTACGCGCCTCTTCACATCCGAATCTGTCACCGAAGGCCACCCTGACAAGCTCTGCGACCAGATTTCCGACGCAATCCTTGACGCAGTCCTCACGAAGGACCCAGAGGGCCGCGTAGCCATCGAGTGCGTCACGAAGACCGGCTTTGTCATGGTCGTCGGCGAGCTGACCACCGACGCGTATATAGAGATACCCAAGGTCGTCCGCGAGACGATCCGACAGATCGGCTATGACGACCCCCATATCGGCTTCGATTGGGAGACCTGCGGCGTCCAAATCTCGATTTCCGAGCAGAGCTCAGACATCTCGCAGGGCGTCACGGCTACAGAGGAGCACGAGCAGGGGGCCGGCGACCAGGGCATGATGTTCGGCTTTGCCTGCGACGAGACCCCCGAGTTCATGCCGCTCCCCATCACGCTTGCCCACAAGCTCACGCAGCGCCTCGCCGAGGTCCGAAAGGCCAAGAAGCTCCTGTATCTGCGGCCAGACGGCAAGAGCCAGGTCACAGTCGAGTACGAGGGGCAAACGCCGGTGCGCGCTCACACGATCGTCCTCAGCTCCCACCACACCAAGGACGTCCCGCAGGCGCAGCTCCGAAAAGACCTCATCGAGCACGTCATCCGGCCCGTCTGCAAGGACTGGATGGACGACCAGACCGTCATCCACGTCAACCCGACCGGGAGCTTCGTCGTCGGGGGCCCCGTCGCAGACTCCGGCCTCACGGGCCGCAAGATCATGGTCGACACCTACGGAGGCTACGCCCGCCACGGCGGCGGCTCATTCTCCGGCAAGGACCCAAGCAAAGTCGACCGCTCCGCCGCCTACATGGCCCGCTACATCGCCAAGAACATCGTCGCCGCGGGCCTTGCCAAGCGCTGCGAGATCCAGCTCGCCTACGCCATCGGGATCGCCGAGCCCGTCTCCGTCCTCGTCGAGACCTTCGGGACCGGCAGCCTCCCTGAGGAGAAGCTTGTCGAGCTGGTCCGCCACCACTTCCCCCTCACGCCCGCCGGCATCATCGCCCACCTCGACCTTAAAAGGCCGATCTACC
>CAYUKJ010000175.1:0-2434 GCA_964445245.1 uncultured Methanosarcinales archaeon
CGTGGCCACCGTGTTGCCCCACAGGTCCGTGTACGTGACCGTCTTGATGCCTTTTTCGTCGGTGATCGTGTTCTTGAAGAGGGGGCCGAAGGTGGTGCGCATGACGGGGGGGTTGACGGTGAAGTCCGGGGCGGTGAAGGTGGACACCATGTCGTAGGCCGTGATGGCGTATTTGGCGTAGCTGCCGTCTGGCTTTTGGTACCAGGTGGGCGTGCAGGCCTGGGCAGGGTCCAGGTTGTTGGGGTCGGTCCCGGGGCGGCCGTCGAAGTCGCCGTCGGGGGGCAGCTCGCCGGGGGCGTAGGCGCACTTGACGCGGGCCAGCGGGTCGTCCATGTAGAAAATCCAGGCGCGCTGCACGTCGTCGCCGTTGGCGGCAATCTCGGGAGGCAGGACGCCGCTGAAGAGGCCGGCGGGGCGGTTCAGGATGGCGGAGGCCTCGGCGGCTGTGATGCCGCCGGCGCTGCCGGGCGCGTAGACGGCGTCGCCGGTGAGCAGGTTGCCTTTGCCGACGCTTCCACCGCCTCCGTCAGTACTTCCGCCGCCGCTGACCACGCCGGCGAGCGCTGCCTGGACGCCTTCATAGGTGTACAGGAGCGGCTTGGTCTCGGACTGGACCTTGCCCAGCTCGTTGAAGGTCTTGAAGTTGCGGATCTCCTCCGTGCCAGTGGCCTTGACGACGGCGTCCTGGACGCCGCGGCCCAGGCCGTCCCAGAACTTCTTGGCCTCATTGTCGGTGGCGTCGGTGGCGTGCGTGATGGTGTTGACGCCGTTGAGGTCGATGCGCGAGCAGGGCGTCGTCTGGCCCGGGGGGTTCTCGCTGTCGACGCAATAGACGTAGCTGTACTCGGTGGTGGGCACCGGTGCGATGTAGCCTGGAGCTAGTGGATCATAAATGGGTAGGCCGTTGTCGTCCTGGGCCGGCTGCGTCCGGCCATTGGGCCAATCGACGGGCGGATATGTGGCGACGAGGCGCCCAAACTCGTCGTACTGGTAGAACGTGGAGCGGGGGTCGCCCGGATTCGGGTCGTTGTGCCAGATGTCGTTTTGCGTCGCGATGCGCTCCGGCAGCAGCGTGACGGGGTCGTACCAGGTCCGCACGACGGGGGTGCCGGCCGTGGACATGCGTGTGCCGGATTGCTGGGGCTCATAGCCGGTGCCGTCCCACGTCAGGTCGGTCCAGACGCGCTCGGGCATGCCGGTGTTGAGCGTCGGCGTGGCGGCGTTGCCGTCATGATCGACTTCCCAGTACGCTGTGTAGGCGCGCAGGCCCTTGTCGCCGTTCCCCGGGTTCTCGGCGGCGTCCCAGGTCTCGGTCGGGTTGCCGTAGGCGTCGTAGGCGGCGATTTTCTGTCCGCCGTACGTGGGGCGGGCGCTGCACGGCCCAAAGAAAGTCCCGTCGGTCTTGCGCTCAAAGCAGTCGGCGATGCTGACTTCGGGGTAGATCTGCATCTTCAGTTTGTCCTCCTCCGTAAGGGCATCGGGGTCAGACATGTCGATGTCGGGGTTGAAGTTCCAGTAGGCCGTGGGGCTAAAGCCGATCAGCTTTTCGCCAGTAAAGAGCAAGGGCTGCGAAATATAGGTGCGCTGCGTCGCGACCTGGCTGAGCATGTGCTTGGTGTTCATGGCATCCGAGATGGCCTCGGCTTGTGCGCCGAATTCGGATTCCGTCTCGCCTGGCAGAAGGGTCGCGCTGCCTCCCCAAGAGTTGAGCCGGATGGGGTTGTTGAAGGCGTACGCGGTCTGGGTGCGTATCGTCGTGGCGACGCCGTTGAGCTTGGCACCGGCCAGGACGCCGCCGCTTTCTGTTCCTACAGTCTGCGTGGCAGGCAGTCCGTTGGCGTCGTTGTACGTGGTGTCGGTGCGCTGGATGATGGGGGTAGATGTTCCTGCAGGCAGATAGGTGTAGGCCTTGGTCCAGCGGGGGCGGTAGGCGAATGACAGCACATCATAGCTATAAGAGCAGTCTTGTGCGTGTTCGGTGTTTGTGTCTGCGGCGCCATCATGGAAGGCGGCAGCATTATAGACTGGTTTTTGTATGAACGGCGAATTTGGACTGGCGGGGTTGCTGGGGTTGTTGAAATCAAATGCCGTTACATCGTTTTCCGTTTTTTTCACAAGTTGATTGTTTTGGTTATACATGGTGACTGTTTTTGGCATTCCGCGGAGGGCTTCTAAGACAGTCAGCCGCCGCTTCGGCACCAATCCATTACATTTTGCGTCAAGCGTGGGAATGCCTGAAAACACCGTTAGTTTATCATAGACGTCCGCATGGGTGACATATTCCGTCACAATTTTTCCGTAGGGATCCGGAAGCTGTTGCGTGACCGCCATATACCCCACATAATAGTCGCTTGCCGCCCCCAAGATATTCCACTCCGGAATCATGGTAGTCCAAAAGTTCATGTTTAGACTGGCCACCCCCGCCACGGTGTCC